>QCVY01000001.1 GCA_003208695.1 Prochlorococcus sp. AG-686-P16
ATCTAATTGCTGTAATCATCCCATCACCGTCAAAGGGATGATGAACCCATTGACCTCCTCTTTCTAATATACCTGGACCGTTTCTGAATAAAGTTCCATTTAATTCATCAATATTCACCCCTTTTGTTGTATTTAAGGGTTCATTTGTTAATTCTTTTTCAACATTTTTGTATGCACTAGACCAATCTTCTTTTTTAAAAGCTTGATTATTATGAATTTGTTTTTCTTGAATATAAGTCACTTTAAAATTTTAACTTCATTTATTTTCGCCAAAAATAAATTAAATTGTGGCTAATTCAAAAAAATACTGAATTTAACTATCTAATCACTTTCTAACATTCCTTTACTACTTGGGATAGTTCCAGATCTCCTGATATCTATTTCAGAAGCCATTCTCATTGCTCTTGAAAAGGCTTTAAAACATGCCTCAACTATATGATGAGAATTTGTGCCTTGTATTTGATTGATATGAAGAGTGATTCCACTATTATTTACGAAAGCAATAAAAAATTCTCTTACTAATTCAGTATCATAATTCCCAATTCTTGGTGCTTTTAATTTGAGATCATAGGATAAATGAGGCCTACCTGAACAATCTAATGTTACTTGAACTAAAGCCTCATCTAAAGGTGCAAAAAAATGTCCAAATCTGTTTATTCCTTTTCTTTCTCCTAGAGCTTTAGTAAAGGCTTTCCCAAGAGCAATGCCTACATCTTCATTTGTATGATGGTCATCAATATGTGTATCTCCAATAGCTTTTATTTTTAAATCAAATAATCCATGACTAGATATTTGATGCAACATATGATCTAAAAAAGGTATACCAGTATCAATTTCAGAAATTCCATTGCCATCTATATTAAGAAAAATATAAATATCTGTTTCATTTGTTTTCCTTTTAATTTCAGCTTGTCTTGAGGATGACATTTTATTTGTTTAAATTTTAATTTACATTCCATTAATGCAATAGCCTGCATCAACATAAATAGTTTGGCCTGATATGCCACTTGAAAGATCACTTAAAAGAAAAGCAGCTGTATTTCCTACTTCTGTTTGAGTAACTGTTCTTCGTAGGGGAGCTTTTTCTTCAACATTATGGATCATATCCAAAATGCCACCTATTGCAGAACTCGCAAGTGTTCTAATTGGACCAGCACTTATTGCATTTACTCTTACTTGCTTTTCTGGGCCTAGTTCTGCAGAAAGGTATCTTACTGAAGCCTCCAAAGCTGCCTTTGCTACACCCATGACATTGTAGTTAGGTATAGCTCTCTCAGATCCTAAATAAGTTAAAGAAACTACCCCAGCACCTTCACTGAAAAGTGGTTTTGCTGCCTTGCAAAGAGGTGCTAAAGAATAAGCACTAATGTTTAAAGCTCTATCAAAACCTTCGGAGGAAGTCGCACTATAATCTCCGATTAATTCGTCACGACCTGCGAATGCAAGACAATGAACTAACCCATCAATTTGTCCCCAATTGTTTTTAATATTTTCAAAAATTTCTTCAATTTGAGAAGGATTTTGAACATCAAGTGGGAGAAATAATGATGGCTCTAAATCTTTGGTTAATTCTCTAACTTTTGATTCAAATCTCCCTTTTTCATCAGGTAAATAAGTAATTCCGAGTTCAGCGCCAGCTTTTGAAAGTTGTTGAGCTATTCCCCATGCTATTGAACGATTGTTGGCAATTCCAGTAACTAGAATTTTTTTGCCAGTTAAATTTAGAAGCATTTGATTTCTTATTTATATAATTGTCCTACAAAAAGTATACTTCTTTGCGAATTACTGCAAAATATACAATAAATTTCAACTATAAAGAATATTTTTTTTAGGCATGGTTAAAACAAATTCAATGTTTTTGGAACTAGGGACTCAATTACCTTCTTTCGAAATGATTAATACCAATTCATCTAATCAAGAAAACTATAATTTATCCAAACTAGATAATAGGCATTTACTTTTAATGTTTATTTGTGCCCATTGCCCTTTTGTGAAATATATCGAAAATCATATTTCAGTTTTAAGTAGTGATATTGAGGACAAGGTTCAAACTATCGCAATTTCAAGTAATGATATTGTTACTCATCCTTCAGATTCTCCAGATTGTTTAAGAAACCAAGCTCAATTACAAGGTTGGAGTTTTCCTTATCTTTATGATGAAAGTCAAGTTTTTGCTAAAGAGTTAAAGGCTGCATGTACACCTGATTTTTATCTTTTCTCAAATACTGGAAATAGAAAATTTTCTCTTTTTTATCATGGACAACTTGATAGTAGTAGACCTAGTAACGATATTTCTATCACTGGTGAAGATTTACGTGCGGCTGTTAAAGACTTAAATAAAAATAGTGATTATCCTAATCCTCAACAACCATCGCTTGGATGTAATATAAAATGGACCTTAGGTAAAGAGCCTGATTGGTTTAAATGAATTAAATATAATATTTATCCCAGTGAAAAACGTTTAAAGCTAATATTATGAATATGCAAATACCTCCATTTACATTAGAACGACAGTTCCAGGAAATCGGCTCTGATATTGAGGAGGCGGTAATGAAAGTTCTTCATGGTGGACAATATATAGGGGGTCAAGAGATTGCTGAATTTGAAGAGAATTTTGCATCTCTCATTGGGGTTAATCATGCTGTTGGTTGTAATAGTGGAACTGATGCTTTAATACTTGCTTTACGTGCTTTAGATATTGGCAAAGGAGATGAAGTGATTACTTCTTCTTTCAGCTTTTTCGCAACTGCTGAAGCTATAAGTTCTGTAGGAGCTAATCCGGTTTTAGTTGATATTAATCCAAATGATTATTTAATTAATATTGATTTAATTGAGGGAGAAATTAACTCTAATACCAAGGCAATAATGCCAGTCCATTTATTTGGTAATGCTGTAAATATGAAGTCAATAAAAGCATTAGCTAATAAATATGATTTGAAAATAATTGAGGATTGCGCGCAGGCAACTTGTACTATGTGGGGAAATTCTAAAGTAGGAAGTATTGGAGATATAGGATGCTTTAGCTTTTTCCCAACTAAGAATTTAGGAGCTGCTGGAGATGGAGGGGCAGTTACAACTTCAGATCAAAATATTGCAAAAAAGGTTAGAGAGTTGTCAGTTCATGGAAGTCCTAAAAGGTATCACCATACTCAAATAGGTTACAATAGTAGACTGGATACTCTACAAGCAGCTGTTTTAAATATCAAGATAAAATCCATATCAAAATGGATAAGTAATCGTAAAAAAATAGCCAACAATTATCTTGATTTACTAGAAAAAAATAGTTTTATTCATTTACCCAAGTTTGATTTTGACCATGTTTCTCATTCTTGGAATCAATTCGTGATCAAATTAAAAAATTATAATTACGATATAAATAATGATTATTCGGAATTATTTGAAACTGATTTCAACAAAAATAATTCTTTAAGAAATTTATTGAAACTAAGACTTTCAGAAAAAGGAATCAATTCTATTATTTATTATCCAATACCAATTCATGCACAAATAGCCTACAAAAATCAAAATTTTTCTAGAGAAAAACTTATTAATACAGAAAGAGTTTGTACTGAAGTACTTAGTCTCCCAATGTATCCAGAAATTTCTTACGAAGAACAAGTTTATGTATCAGAAAATCTAAATATTATTTTAAAAAATTGTATAAATGAACTTCAGATTTGTGCGTAAAGATCCTTAAAAAGTCTTTGCTGAATATTGTGATTAACTAAAGCCTCTGAATAATTATTTTTTTCCAAATCAGATATCTCACCATTAAGGATATCTGCATTAGAAACCTTGGATAATTCAGGAATCCAGAATTTAATATATTTGCAGACAGGATCAAATTTTTTTGTTTGAGTATAAGGATTAAAAATTCTTAATGGTTTTGGATCCATACCACTGCTTGCACTCCACTGCCAACCTCCATTATTTGCGGCTAAGTCACCATCAACCAATACCTTCATGAATTTTTCTTCACCCATTTGCCAATTGCAAATAAGATCTTTTACTAGAAATGAAGCCACTATCATTCGACACCTATTATGCATCCAACCAGAACTATTAAGTTGCCTCATTGCTGCATCTATAATAGGAACTCCAGTTTGTCCATCGCTCCATCGAGTAAACCATTCATGATTATTTTGCCAAGGGAAAAGGTCCCATTTTTTTCTATAGGGTCCTTTCTCTAATTCTGGAAAATTGAATAAGCAATGTTGATAAAATTCTCTCCAAACTAATTCTTTCTGCCAAGTTTCTATTGATAGTTGATTGTTTTTATTTATATTTATTAATTCAGGAAATAATGTTGCATTCCAAACTTTTCGTATACTTATAGTCCCAAATCTCAATGAAGCACTAAGGAAAGATGTTCCATTCTGAGATGGAAAGTCTCTTGAAGATTCGTACGATCTGATTTTATCTTGGAAAATAAATTGATCTAATAATTTTTCTGCAGCAAGCTCTCCTGGTTTGCAAGGACATAATTCAACTCCAGCAAAATTTATATTTTTTTGAAATCGATCTAATATTAAACTTGATGTATCAATTTTCTTTTTTTCTTTAACTCCTACCTCTAAATCTTTTAAATTACAAATTTTATTGAAACTTTTTTTCGAGTTTAATAAATTAATTTTCGACTTTAATTTCTTGTAAAATGGGCCATAAACTGAATATGGTGTGTTACTTCCAGTGAAAATTTGAGAAGGCTCTATTAATAGGTGATCCCATACTTCTATAGATTCAATATTAAATTTTTTTAAACTATTTTTTATTTCTAAATCCCGATTAATTTCATAAGGTTCTATTGCTTTATTCCAAACAACAAACTTAGCATCAATTAATTTTGCTAATTTAGGTATCAAGATTAAGGGATTACCCTCATCTATAATCAATCGACTTCCGAGATTTTCCCAATTGTTACTTAGCTCTTGGAGTGAATTCCCAAGAAACCATGCTCTAGATTTTGCATTGAAGTCGTAAGAATAATATTGATCTAAAATATACGTTGAAGTAATAGCATTTGATAAAGAAAATGCTTTTTTCAAAGCATTATTATCATAAATTCGTAGGTCTTTTCTATGCCAAAAAAGTATTCTAGGGTTATTCATTAAATTCCCAAAAATTGCTTTGCTCTAAACCAAGCTGTGACAGTTTTTGCATCCAGAATTTCATTATTACTAGAAATTAAATTATCTAAATTTTCAGGTTCCATAAGTAAAACTTCTATATCTTCATCTAAATCTCCTTTTACCTTATTTTTTAATTTGCTTAAATCGCGTGCAAGAAATAAATGAATCACCTCATCTGAATATCCAGGAGCATTAACGAGAGCACCTAGTTCATCCCATTTTTCTGCTTTATATCCAGACTCTTCCTGTATTTCTCTTTTGATTGAGTTTATTGGGGTCTCTCCTATTTCTAAAGTACCTGCCGGAAATTCAAGTAAATATCTTGATACAGCAAATCTATATTGGCGCAAAAGTATAACTTTATTTTCTTTTGTTATTGGTACAGCTAATGCAGCGTTTGGGAATATTATTTGTCCATATTCATCTTCATGTCCATTGGGGAGTTCAATTCTATTTATTTCAAAACTAAATTTTTTTGTTCTTAACTTAGATATTTTTTCTTTTAAAATGGCTTTTTTGAAGTGAATTTTATCTTCCATAAACTTAAATAAAAATACCCTAACAGTTATTTTAGAATTTTGTAAATTAATCAATAAGCCATCTTGGCTCTTCAATTTTTTTAATTGATTGTGTTCTGCTTAGGACCTCAGATAAAGGAGATATCACAAAATTACGATTCATAAATCTTGGGTGAGGTAAAATTAATTCTTCATCTTTGAAACAAAAATCTTCCCACCATAAAATATCTAAATCTAAACATCTAGATATCCATTCCATATTATTGAGAGTATTTTTTCTTCCAAAATTTCTTTCCATATTTTTCAGTTCTTTTAGAAGAAATTTTGCATTTTTTTTTGTTAGCTTTGGAAAAAACTTACTTTTTATTAAAAGAAGTGTATTTAAATAATTTGGCTGATCATCCTGAACTCCATGAGGACTTGTTTCATATATTGAAGACCAATAAAAAAATATTTTTGATGATTCTATTTCTTTCTCAAAAGATTTAGATTGATTTATCCAACCCTTAATTAGGTTCTCTACTTTTGGTTTGCAAATTATTAATGATTCGATAGGTTTACCATAATTACTATCAATATTTGCTCCTACAGATATACATAGTCCATTTTTGATATTAAGATTTGATAATTCCACTACAAAAAACTAAGTTATTGGATAAATTCTATATCAGAGATTTTTAAAGTGATTTTGGAACAGAAGTTAAAAGGAAAAGAAGACATAAAGGATTTAATGCAAAAGAAGGATTCGTTTAGAGCATTTCCATTGGCTGCAATTACAGGACACAGCTTATTAAAATTATCTTTACTTTTAGCAGCTGTGGATCCTAGCTTAGGAGGAGTTATCATTGCAGGGGGAAGGGGTACGGGCAAGTCGGTATTAGCAAGAGGTTTGCATTCCTTAATCCCACCGATAGAAATAATAGATAATGAATTAATGCTCGAGAAATTTATTGATAATAAGAGTTCCTTCAGACCTATAAGTAGAAATTTAGATCCAACTAAACCTGAAGAATGGGATAAAAATATTAATCAATTATTAGCTAAAACTATAGGGATTGATTATCTTAATCAAATTGAAAGTATTCCAAGTAAAGTTGTACAGGCTCCATTTATTCAAGTTCCAATTGGAATTACGGAAGACAGACTCGTTGGATCTATAGATGTTTCTGCTTCATTGAATACAGGTGAACAAGTTTTTCAGCCAGGAGTTTTGGCAGAGGCTCATAGGGGTGTTTTGTATGTTGACGATATTAATTTATTGGATGATGGGATTGTAAATTTAATTCTTGAAGCTACTGGTAGAGAACAAAATAATATTGAAAGAGATGGATTAAGTCTTTCTCATCCTTGCAGATCACTTTTGATCGCAACTTATAATCCCGAAGAAGGAGCTTTAAGAGATCATGTATTAGATCGATTTGCAATTGTTCTTTCTGCTAATCAATCTATAGATAATGACCAAAGAGTTGAAATAACAAAGTCTGTATTATCTCATGCTGAAAATAATATAAAGTTTTCAGAAAAATGGTCCGAAGAATCTGATAATTTATCAACCCAGTTAATTTTGGCTAGGCAATGGTTAAAGGATGTAAAAATTACTAAGGAACAAATAACTTATTTAGTAAATGAAGCTCTTAGAGGTGGAGTCGAAGGACATAGATCTGAATTGTTTGCAGTAAAAGTTGCCAAAGCAAATGCTGCCCTTCGAGGAGATGAGAATGTTAATTCTGATGATTTAAAGGTTGCAGTAAGGTTGGTAATTCTTCCAAGAGCGACACAAATCCCCCCGCAGGATGATGATATTCAACCACCCCCACCTGAGGATCAGAGCCCACCACCCCCACAGTCAAATAATGAAGATTCTGAACCTGAATCTAATGAAAATCAGGATAATCAAGAAGAAGAACAAGAAAATTCTGATGAAGAAGAAGATTCTACTCCTGATATCCCAGAAGAATTTATTCTTGATCCTGAATCATGTATGGTAGATCCTGATTTATTGCTTTTTTCATCAGCAAAATCAAAAGCAGGAAATAGTGGAAGTAGATCAGTAATTCTAAGTCAAAGCAGAGGTAGATATGTCAGGCCTTTAATTCCAAGAGGTAAAGTAAAAAGAATTGCTGTTGATGCAACTCTAAGAGCCGCTGCTCCTTATCAGAAATCTAGAAGATTAAAGAATCCTAATAAAACTATAATTATTGAAGAAAATGATTTTAGGGCAAAGCTCCTTCAAAAAAAGGCAGGAGCTTTGGTGATTTTTCTAGTTGATGCTAGTGGGTCTATGGCACTTAATAGAATGCAAAGTGCTAAAGGTGCAGTCATCAGACTTTTAACTGAGGCTTATGAAAATAGAGATGAAGTAGCTCTTATACCTTTTAGAGGAAATCAAGCAGAGGTTCTTTTGCCTCCAACAAGATCTATTACGGCAGCAAAAAGAAGGCTAGAAACTATGCCATGTGGAGGTGGATCTCCTTTAGCTCATGGGTTAACTCAATCAGCAAAAGTAGCAAAAAATGCTCTTTCTACAGGTGATATTGGTCAGGTTATTGTTGTTGGAATAACTGATGGGAGAGGAAATGTTCCTTTAGGTACATCATTAGGTCAAGCAGATGTTAAAGAAAATGAAAATGAAAATGTGAATTTGAAACAAGAAGTATTAGATATTGCAGCTAAATATCCGATGTTAGGAATAAAGTTGTTAATTATAGATACAGAAAGAAAATTTATAGCTAGTGGCTTTGGAAAAGAACTTGCTGAAGCTGCACAAGGGAAATATGTTCAATTGCCTAAAGCTAACGATAAGACAATTGCCGCCATGGCCTTAAATGCAATTAATGAATTTTAAATTTTTTACGGGTAAATCTCATTCAGGAATTTTGATAGTCCAATTGTTAAATCTCTTATAGATTTAGTTAATTCTTTATCTCTCATTAATTGTTCAAAATCATCACTCATGCTTTCAAATTTGCTTGATATTGATTCGGCAGCTGCAATTGTTAATTTAATATCTTTTAGAGTTTCCTCGTCATTGATAGTAGACAAAATATTATTTAAGTGACCTGCTGCTATGGTTACTTCTTCTATAAGAGGTTTAACTCTAATAATTTCTTGCTTTGATAAATAAATTAGCTCATCAAGATTTTCTTGTGTTTTATCAAATTGGTCTATTGAATTAACCACATTTTCAATTAAATTTTCTTGATTTGATTCTTTAAGTATTTGATTTATCCTGTTTGTAATATTTGAAAGGCTCGATAGCTGCTTTCCAGTAATAGTGTCTCCTTCGCAAATAATTAATTTACTATCACATTTCTCTGACATGGCTTTTGCAGTATTCTTTGGAATTGTTTTTTCACTAGTTTCTAATGCAACTTGAACATCGCCCCCTAAAAATGAATTAGTAACAACTCTCGCAAATGTGGGTTTGGTAAGAATAATGTCTGGATTATTTAAAATAATTTTTGCTTTGATTGATTCATTAGTAAAAAGAATATCTTCTATTGAACCTACTAAGATCCCTCTGTAAGTTACTGGAGATTTTTTTGATAAACCGCTTGCGTTGTTAAACTCTGCAAAAAAATACCAATTTTTCGAAGACAGTTTTACACCTCTTAACCAGAATGAAAAAAATGTAAATACTAATAAACCTCCTAACAAGGAAAATCCTACTATCGAATCTCTTAAGCTTCTACGCATAATTTTTAAAAGTCTTTTGGTTGCATTGGTCCTGCAAGTTTCCCATTTCTAAATTGAAAAACATAAGGATCATTACTCTCTTTAAATTCATCAATTGAACCAGCCCATCTGAATTTACCTCCATAGAGCATAACAACTTTTTCTGAAGTCCTTTCTATAGTACTAAGAACATGGCTAACAACAATAGATGATCCATTGGCTTTATTATTTGTTTTATTAATTAAGTCTTCAATCCTTGATGATGCAATAGGGTCAAGACCAGCAGTAGGTTCATCAAAAAGTAATAATGGCTGACTTTTTTTATCTAAATCTTGATCTGTAATCAATGCTCTCGCAAAACTTACTCTTTTTTGCATACCACCACTTAATTCATTTGGAAGCTTTTTCTCAATATTAAATAATCCTACTTCTTCTAAACATTCTCTTACGATTTCTTGAATGAATTTATTGGATAAATTTTTATTCTTTTGAAGTATGAATCCTACATTTTCTTCAATAGTTAAAGATCCTAATAAAGCAGGATTCTGAAAAACTAATCTTACATCTGGAGGATTAGTTTGATCTAATCTTAAGTAAGTTTGTTTTTGACCAAATATGCTTAATTCACCCGCAGTGGGCAAGATCAAACCTGCCAAGATTTTTAATATAGTTGATTTTCCAGAACCTGAAGGGCCAACAATAGCTAATTTTTCTCCCTCATAAAGTTTTAAATTGATTTTATTTAGTACATTAAGTTCTCCCCAACTAATAGAGAGATTATTGGATTCAACGGCATATTTTGATTTTTTCAAAATTAATATAGAGCAATTTGTCTTTAAATACATTTTGCCTACTTTTTAAGAATAAAAAAAGGATGTATGTATTTCATTTATAATCTATTTAAGTATATTTAAATTTAAAAAAATTTAAGAGGATTTTGATGCAGAAGAAGAAAAAAAGAATAAAAAGAGCTTTTTCTTATTTTAAAAAGTCAAATTTAGGTTTGATAAATAGAATTATAAGAATTCTGAGTTGGCTATTGCCAGGGTTAGTAATCAAAAGATGGATGATAACGTCTGCTGTTGGATTATTAACTTCTTTATTAGGTATTGCAATCTGGACTAATTTAAGACCTCTTTATTGGTCAATAGAAGTCTTTTTCTCGATAATGAACGTGGTAACAAAAATTTTGCCTATTTCAGTTTTAGGACCATTAATCTTTGTGTTTGGGCTTCTCTTGATTGGTATTGGGCAAAATAGAAGTATTAATTCTATACAAAAAGCTCTTGTTCCAGAAAAAAATACATTTTTAGTAGATGCACTAAGAGTAAAAAGTAAATTAAAAAGAGGCCCAAATATTGTTGCTATTGGAGGAGGAACTGGCCTGTCAACTTTATTGAAAGGCCTAAAAACCTACAGCAGTAATATAACTGCAATAGTTACCGTTTCAGATGATGGAGGTAGTAGCGGGGTTTTAAGAAAACAATTAGGAGTTCAACCACCTGGAGATATAAGAAATTGCCTGGCAGCCTTATCAAATGAGGAACCCATTTTAACAAGATTATTTCAATACAGATTCTCCGGAGGAAGTGGATTAGAGGGACATAGTTTTGGTAATTTATTTTTATCTGCTTTAACAACAATTACAGGCAGTTTAGAAAAGGCGGTGCAGGCCTCTAGCAAAGTTTTAGCAGTACAAGGGCAAGTATTGCCAGCAACAAATACTGATGTAATGCTTTGGGCAGAACTTGAAAATGGTGAGAAAATATTTGGTGAAAGTAAAATAAGTCAATCTAAAAATTTGATTTCCAGGATTGGTTATATTCCCGAAAATCCTCCAGCTCTTCCTAGTGCTCTTGAATCTATTAAAGAAGCAGACCTAATAGTACTTGGTCCAGGGAGTCTTTATACCTCTTTGCTACCTAATTTATTGGTCCCCGAAATTGTAGATGCTCTTCTAGAAAGTAATGCTCCAAAGATATATATAAGTAATTTGATGACTCAGCCAGGGGAAACTGATGGTCTTGACGTGTATCAGCACATCAAAGCAATTGAAAAGCAATTATCAAATTTTGGTGTTAAAACTCGAATATTTAATGCGATACTTTCTCAAATTCAATTTGAAAAGTCACCGCTTGTTGATTATTACCAAAGTAGAGGAGCCGTACCAGTGGTTTGTAATAAAGAAGAATTAATTTCAAAAGGATATTATGTTTTGCAAGCCCCTCTGTATTCAAGAAGGATAACCCCAACACTTAGGCATGACCCTCGCAGACTTGCACGGGCAGTAATGTTTATTAATAAAAAGTTGAAGAAATTAAATTAATAATTTTAGCTAATAAGCATCTTGTAATTCATAGAAGTCAGGTTGTATATAATCTTTTCTTAATGGCCACCCTCTCCAGTCTTCTGGCATTAAAAGTCTTGTTGGATTTGGATGATCAGCAAAGTTGATCCCAAACATGTCATAAGTTTCTCTTTCTTGCCAATCACTTCCCTTGAAAATTTTATAGAGGCTAGGTACAGATAAATCTGAATCTCTATTTAAAAAAACTTTTACTCTAATTTCTTTAAACTCTTTTAAATCTTGAATATCCCCAAGTGAGATTAAATGGTAAAAACTTACAAGACATTTTCCTGGCCCTTCATCGTAGCCTCCCTGACATTGAAGGTAATTAAAGCCATATCCTTTTAAAGTAAATATTGTTTCGTACAATTTTTCTGGTTTTACTGAAAGTATCTCAACACCTATATGATCATTTCCTAAGGATTCGTTTGTGATTCCATCTTCAGAAAGCTGATTACTTACTATTCCTCTTTGTTCTACAATTTCTTCTGAAGACTCAGGCGAACTATTAATTTCCATTATTTTCTTTCTTTTTCTAGAGAGTTTGTTTCATATAAATTTTCACTACTTTCTTCTATTTCATTCAGTTTAGAAGATTTAATTGACTTTTCAGATTTTTTATTTAAATACTCACCAGTATTTTCTGAAAAAACAAGATTCATTTCATGCTCTACAGTTAAATATCTGTGAGTTTGTTCAGATTTACTCCTCTCAAGAATACTTTCATTAGCAACTTTTTTTCTTAATTTTATAACTGCATCAAAAATAGCTTCTGGTCTAGGGGGACATCCAGGAAGGTACAAATCAACTGGAATTAATTTATCAACTCCTCTAACTGCTGTTGTTGAGTCTGCACTGAACATTCCACCAGTAATAGTACAAGCACCCATAGCAATGACATATTTTGGTTCTGGCATTTGCTCGTATAATCTTACCAATGCTGGCGCCATTTTCATCGTGACTGTACCTGCAACAATTAGTAAGTCAGCTTGTCTTGGGGAGCTTCGAGGTACTAAGCCAAATCTATCAAAGTCAAATCTAGAGCCTATGAGTGCTGCAAATTCTATAAAACAGCAAGCAGTTCCATATAAAAGTGGCCATAGACTACTTAATCTAGCCCAGTTATGAAGATCATCTAAACTTGTCATTATAATATTTTCACTCAAATCAGTCGTGACTTGGGGAGCACCAAGAGGATTACAAGTTTCTTCTCTAAGGTCTCTTATTGCTTTTGGTGAAAGTGAATTGTTCAATTTTTTAACTCCATTCTAAAGCTCCTTTCCTCCAGGCGTAAGCTAGAGCAATTACTAATATTGCAATAAATATTAAAGCCTCAATAAATGCTAGTAAACCTAGTCTATTGAATGCAACCGCCCAAGGATAAAGAAACACTGTTTCTACATCAAATATAACGAATACTAATGCAAACATGTAATATCTGATGTTGAATTGAATCCAAGCCCCCCCGATAGGCTCCATCCCTGATTCGTAGGTAAGTTTTCTCTCTCCGGTCCTTCCTTTTGGAGAAACTATGAGGTTAGTAATTAAAGCTAAAATTGGAACTGCTGCAGCAATTATTAAAAAACCTAAAAAATATTCGTAGCCGGGTAGTGAAAACATTTAAAAAAATTGTTGGAAAATTCGCTTAATTTAGTAAAATCTTTTAGAGTCTTTAAAGTTAAATACTAAATCGTGAGTGAAAACATTCAACCATCTTCTGAGGATAATCAAATAGTTGAGGATTTAGCAAATGAAAAATCTTCTGAAAAAATTTTAGAATTCAATAATAAAGAACTTATTACTAATTTAGAACAAAATAGATTCGAATGTAGAAGTTGTGGATATATTTATGATCCTATCGAAGGGAACAAGAAACTTAACATACCTAAAAATACCCCTTTTTCAGTAATAGATGGGAACACTTTTGCTTGTCCAGTCTGTAGAGCTGGTAAAAATTTATATAAAGATATAGGACCAAGAGAAAAACCTAGTGGTTTTGAAGAGAATTTAACTTATGGTTTTGGATTCAATAGTTTGCCACCTGGGCAGAAAAATATTTTAATATTTGGTGGTTTAGCATTTGCAGCTGCATGTTTCCTTTCTTTGTACTCTTTGCACTAAAATATATCCATGAAAAATTTTTTAACTAGCATTCCAAACCTTCTTTTAACATTTACACTTTGCTTTATTTTAAGCAGTTGTTCTTCAACAGGTGTAAAAATGAGCGAGAGTAGTCCCTGGGAAACAATTCAATTTGAAGATCAGTCAAATGCATTAGATATAGACTTCATAGATAATAATCATGGATTTTTAGTCGGCTCAAATAGACTAATTATGGAATCTAATGATGGAGGAAAATCATGGGAAAAAAGATCGTTAGATATTGCTGCGGAAGAGAATTTTCGTTTACTTGATATAGATTTTAAGGGTTCTGAAGGTTGGTTGATAGGACAACCCTCATTAGTAATGCATACGATTGATGAAGGAAAGAATTGGACAAGGCTATCTCTTGGTAAGTTGCCTGGTCAGCCTTTTTTAGTCTCAACTGTTGATGATGGGGCTGCTGAATTGGCAACAACCTCAGCTGCTATTTATACAACTTCAAATAGTGGTGAAACATGGGAGGCCAAGGTATCAGACCCTTCCGAGCAGGGAGGCATTAGAGATTTAAGAAGAACATCTAATGGAGATTATGTAAGTGTAAGTAGTCTTGGTAATTTTTTCTCTACTCTTGAAAGTGGAAGTGATACTTGGATAGCTCATCAAAGAGCGAGTAGTAAGAGAGTACAAGGGATAGGATTTAATCCAAACGGTAATTTATGGATGTTATCTCGAGGTGCTGAGATAAGATTTAATGAGGATAGTAATGATCTAGAAAGTTGGACTAAACCAATAGTTCCAATTCTGAATGGCTACAACTATTTAGATATGGGTTGGGACCCTGAAGGAAATATCTGGGCCGGCGGTGGTAATGGGACTTTGATAGTTAGTAAAGATGATGGTAAAACATGGGATTCTGATCCTGTTGCTTCAAATTTGCCAACTAACTTTATCAAGATTCAATTCTTAGAAAAAGATGAATTAGATGCTAAAAAAGGCTTTATTCTTGGAGAAAGGGGTTATATCTTGAGGTATAACGGTTGAGTTTAAAAAATAAAAAAATAAAAAAATCCTTAAATTTCTTTAAATTTAACAACTGTCTGTAACCAAGCTGTAAAATTCTCCACAAACTTAGGATTTTTCCTTGTAAGATCAAAAGGTAAATAATTGAGATTATGGCCGCAGGTTCAACGGGTGAACGCCCATTCTTTGAAATAATTACCAGCATAAGATACTGGATTATTCATGCAGTAACACTTCCAGCTATTTTTATAGCAGGTTTCCTATTCGTTTATACAGGTTTAGCATATGATGCTTTTGGCACTCCACGTCCGGATAGTTATTTCCAGGCTTCTGAATCAAAAGCACCTGTTGTAACACAAAGATATGACGCTAAATCTCAATTAGATTTAAGAACAAAATAACTATGTCAAATTCTCAAGCCCCAATGCAGGCTGTCGAAGTCCGCGTTTATCCTATTTTCACCATACGTTGGCTAGCAGTTCATGCTCTTGCAATTCCTTCAGTATTTTTCTTAGGTGCCATAGCAGCTATGCAATTCCTCCGTTAAAGTAATTAATCATGCAAGTAAACGAAAATCCGAATAAAGTTCCTGTTGAACTTAATCGCACAAGTCTATATCTAGGCTTATTAGCAGTGTTTGTTTTGGGAATTTTATTTTCCAGTTACTTTTTCAATTAAATAAAAAATTATGAGTAAATTAAAAGGGCCTGATGGCCGAATTCCTGATAGATTACCTGATGGCAGACCAGCCGTTGCTTGGGAAAGAAGGTGGACAGAGGGAACTCTACCTCTTTGGCTAGTTGCTACAGCTGGTGGAATAGCAGTTATTTTCGTACTAGGTATATTTTTCTACGGTTCATACCAAGGAGTAGGTGCAGGCTAAATCGGTTATTACTTTTTAGCTATTCAGTATTACTTAGATCCAATATGGATCCGTAAATATCTTTAATTTTTCTTTTGTAAAATTAGGGATATTTTCTTTTTGGGTTATTAAACCATCCTTCAAAGAAAAGTGAGAGTTGCTTTCAGGTCTCACTTTGTCTATAACTTTCGCTATTTCAAAGACAATTTTATTAGCAACTTTATTATTAGCTCTGAGATTTTCCAAAACCATCTCTACTGATACTTCCTGATGAGTTTGATGCCAGCAATCGTAATCAGTAACCATAGATAATGAAGAATAAGCTATCTCAGCTTCTTTAGCTAATCTTGCTTCAGTGTGATTAGTCATACCTATTATTGAACAACCCCAACTTCTATATAAATTAGATTCTGCTCTTGTGGAAAAAGCGGGCCCCTCCATAGCAAGATATATTCCTCCTCTATGTAATTGTCTTCCCCCTGGGATATTTTTTTCTCCAACATTGCTTAAAATTGCTGATAAATTCAGACAGAAAGGATCCCCCATCGTTACGTGAGCTACTGCTCCTTCATTAAAAAATGTTGCAGGTCTTTTATGAGTCCTATCAATAAATTGATCTGGAATAACAATATCAAGGGGCCGGATTTGTTCTTGAAGGGAGCCAACTGCTGATGGCGCGATTATCCACCTTACACCAATTGATCGAAGAGCCCAAATGTTTGCTTTGTAAGGTACTTCTGTAGGATTTAGCCTATGTGTTCTACCGTGCCTTGCTATAAAAGCAATTTCTAAGTTGCCAATTTTAAAAAGCCTAATTGAATCAGAAGGTTTACCATAAGGTGTATCGATCTCTATTTCTTCATGACATTCTATTTTGTCAATTGAATAGAAACCACTCCCACCAATCACTCCTAATCTTGATTCTTTAATTGGTAATAAATGCTCTTTATTCATTGAAATGCAAATGACTATTAATCATCTGGTACTAATTGGAGGAGGACATACAAATGTTCTTTTGATGAGAAAATGGTTGATGTATCCGAAACTAATGCCAGAAATTCCTATCTCAATTATATCCAGAGATACGGATTTAGTTTATTCGGCGATGTTCCCTTCTGTTATTTCTAAATCAATTTCTTTAGATGATAGCTTAATCGACATAAGATCTTTAGCCAAAAAGGTAAGAATATCTTTCATTAAAAATGAAGTAACAAATATTGATTTTTACTTAAAAAAAATTTCTTTAAAAAATAGGCCATCAATTGATTACTCAAAATTAGTACTTAACTACGGAAGTCAAACCAAAATTTCAGAAGAATTTAAAGATTTAGTCAACAAACAAATTGCCTTCCCTATTAAACCTTTTTTTAAAGCTTATGAGTTAATTAAAAAAGAAGATAAGTATGATTCTGAAACGGAACAATCTTTTGTTATTGTTGGCAGTGGACTTGCCGCAATTGAAGTTGCGTTTGCCCTGAGAAAAAGATGGGGGAAAAGATCTTTAAAGATTCTTTGTAAATCAAATAAGGTAGATTATAAAGTCTTAAAAAGTTTTTACATATCGAATATAGAAGTAGTTGGAAAACTTCCTGTTGATTATGGAAAGATTCTATTATGTACAGGAAATTCATCACCACATTGGGTACAAAAATATAATTCAGAATTGGATCCAAAAGGAAGATTTTTAACAACTCAGAAATTAAGGTTGAAAAGTTTTTTAGGCACTTTTGCAACTGGTGATTGCGCAGTCATAGAAAGCTCTAAGAGACCTTCCTCTGGGATATTGGCAGTAAAAGTTTTAAATATATTGGCAACTAATATTTTGAAGGAAATAAAAGGTGAATCATTAAAAAAATGGTCTCCTCAAAAATTTGGATTGCAAATAGTAAATTCTTATCCGAGAAAGCTTCCCAAAGCTTTTGCTTTTTATGGAGATGTTGTTATTGGGCCTTCTTTTCTTATTTGGTACCTTAAAAATAAAATTGATGAAGGTTTCATCAAGAAATTTCGTGTTTTAGATTCGAATATGAATCAAAAAGTCAAAGAAGATGAGATGGAAGATTGTAGAGGATGTGCAGCTAAAATTCCTCAAAGTATTTTAAATGAAACCCTAAGAAGTGCTCAACTTGAAAATTTTGCAACTTCTCCTGAGGATTCTGTTGAAATTTATAAAAATAATCAAGATATTATTCTTCAAAGTGTTGATGGATTTCCGGCATTAATAAGTGATCCTTGGCTAAATGCAAAAATTACTGTGCTGCATGCTTGCTCAGATTTATGGGCTTGCGGAGTAAAACTTTCATCTGTGCAGGCCTTAATA
The DNA here is from genome assembly GCA_003208695.1 of Prochlorococcus sp. AG-686-P16. GTDB lineage: Bacteria > Cyanobacteriota > Cyanobacteriia > PCC-6307 > Cyanobiaceae > Prochlorococcus_A. The sequence goes on from QCVY01000001.1 coordinate 17,975, forward strand.
TCTCTTCCAAAAGTAGGAAAAGATTTTCAAAGCTACCTTTTTTCTCAGTGTTTAAAAGGGATAAAAACAGCAGTTGAAGAACAAGGGGGTCAGTTAATTGGAGGCCATACATTTGAGTCAAGAAGTTTAGTTGATCAACCTTATTCTTTAGGAATAGATATTTCCTTAACTGTTCAGGGAGTTTTGAAAAACGGAGCAAAACCATGGTTCAAATCCGGTATGCAAAAAGGAGATATTATCCTAATGTCAAGACCTCTAGGCGTAGGGATTTTTTTTGCTGCTCAAATGCAAAATATTAATCTGAAAGATAGTTCAGAGGAGATCATGAGAAATTTAGTTACAAGTCAGCAACCATTGATTGAAAAAATTTATTTGCTTCAAGATAAGTATGGAGAAACATTTATAAATGCAGCTACTGATGTAACTGGCTATGGATTTATAGGGCACCTTAAAGAGATGATTGATTCATCTAATTTATTAAGGAAAGATAATAACCTTGATCCTATTAGGGTCTTATTAGATTTATTGGCATTTAAAGCTTATCCAGGAGTATTTGATTTGATACATAAAGGGATCAAAAGTTCTCTGTTTGAATCAAATAAAGAAATATTTGATCAAATTATTTCAGAAAAACGTAATAACAGAATTATCTCATTTTCAAAAACAAATAAAGTTAATATTTACAGCTTTAAAGAAAGAATCTCATTATTATTAGATCCACAAACTTGTGGACCGCTTTTGATAAGCTGTGATCCTAAGTATGAAAGTTTTTTAAAGGATGAATGGTATAAGGTCGGAGAAGTAATAAATTGATAGTCATTTCTTTTTGATCTTATCAATCTCTATATATCTCAACCTTTTAATTTCATCCCCCATTAGTTTTCCCGGTTGCCATCCTTCACTTTTTAAAAATTCTCCACTTTTCTTTGACTTAATAAATTTATAAATAAAAAGCCATTTAAAAAATGATTTCCAAAATGAACCCCCATTGCAAATTAATAATTTCACGGTTTCTACATCTAAATTTTTTGTTTCAATAAATTCAGTCCAATTAGAGGGGGTCAAATAGAGAAATTTTTCTTTTTCATTTTCTAATTGATTTGTGATATTTAGGTACTCTTTGAGAATTTTCTTTTCCTTGCTATTAATAAAAAATCTTTTACAAGTAAGCTCTAAATTTTCTGAATTTTTTAATAGGTATAAAATATAATTACCCTTTAGTTTTTTAATCCACTTTAAACCCCTTAAAAATTTATTATTAATACTAATATTTTTATTTAGAATAGAAATAATTTCCCAATCATCTAATAAAGAAATTATTTCTGCCAGATTATCGTATTTGTATATTTCTGATAATTCCATCCTAATTCTTATACTTATTCCAGGCGGAAATCTAGATTTAATATCATCATTCATAATGTCCCATGGCCATCTCTGGACAATCCTTTGAGATTGTTGTAGTGATTTAGTTGAAATTCTGAAACCTAATCTTGATGCATATCTTGCGCATCTTATTAATCTACTAGGATCATCTTGAATACTATTTTCATGTAGCAAATGTAATTCTTTTTCTTGTATATGTTTTATACCATTAAATAAATCATAAATTTCTTGCTTTGAGAATTCAAAAGCTATTGCATTTATACTAAAATCTCTTCTTTTTAAATCCTCTTCAATATTCGCATGTTTTACGATTGGATTTAACCCAGGAGCTTCATAATTTTCTTGTCTTGCAGAAGCTATATCAATTTTTAAATCATTAATATTTAGTTCTACAGTGTCGTATATTTCAAATTCTTTTATCAAACAAAGTTCGACATTTGAGATATTTTTTTTAATGAATTTTGCTAAATCAACTGAAGATCCTTCTGTAACTATATCAATATCCAGTGGGTTGAAAAAAGTCTTTTTATGAATTTTAGTGATTAATAAGTCTCTAATATAGCCACCCACAATTGCAACTTTAACGCCATTATTTAATTCAATATACTCAGAAATTATATTAAATAAATTAAAAGGAATTTTTAATATTGCTGAATTTATATAAGCAGAAATATCATTCATGCAAATTTCATTTTGTTGCTCTTATTGGAGCTAATCTTGGGTCTAAAATTTTGCTCCCTTTATCACCAAACTTTATTGCTAAAGATATTTTTTCGCCACTGCCAAAAATATGTATAATTTCACCCTTGCCAAATTTGGAGTGAATTACTTTATCTCCAATCAACCAACTTTTACCTTTACTCGGTCCTGAATATAGTTTTCTTACTGCATTAATAGGTTTATTAATAAATTCATTTGAATCGTTCCTATCCACTCTTGTTAAACGGTCAAGATGACGTTCCCTTCTAATAGAAGCACCACCAGATTGAGGTATTTCCCCGTCAATTAATTCCTCTGGTATTTCCGAGAGAAATATTGAAGGAATTGTTGCTTCTCGCATGCCTCCCCACAATCTTCTTTCTCTTGCATGTGATAAGAAAACTCTCTCTTTAGCTCTTGTTATACCTACATAGCATAATCTTCTTTCTTCTTCTAGAAGAGAAGGAGTATCTATTGACCTATGGCTTGGGAACAAACCTTGTTCTAGTCCAGTTATAAATACATTTTGAAATTCTAATCCTTTACTGTTATGGAGAGTCATTAAAGTGACAGAGTTAGGATGATTTCTTTTTGTATCATTATCTGTAGTTAAAGCTGCTGTTGACAAGAATCCTTCTACATCTGGGTTCTCGGTCTCTTCTTCAAATTGAGTAGCAGCATTTATTAATTCCTGAAGATTATTTCTTCTATCTTCAGATTCCTCTGAACCACTTGTTAATAAATCACTTAAGTAACCACTTTTTTCTAAAATTAATTGAAGAATTTGTGCAGGCCCCGAGTTCTCTATATAGCAAAGAAGGTCATTCATAAGCTCTGTGAATTTATTAATGCCTTTTGATGATCTGCCTATAGTCTCATCTAAGCTTTGTTTGTCATTTATGACCTCCCATAAAGGAATGTTCAATTTATTTGATAGCTCATTAAGTTTTTGAATAGTTGTTTTTCCTATTCCTCTTCTTGGGACATTTATGATTCTTAAAAGGCTTACATTATCTGAAGGATTTACTAATACTTTTAAATATGCAACTGCATCTTTAACCTCTCTTCTGTCATAAAAACGCAATCCGCCAAAGATTGTATATGGAATTCTCCATCTTACTAGAGATTCTTCTAAAACTCTAGATTGTGCCCTAGTCCTATAGAGGATTGCAAAATTTTTCCAGATTGGTTGATTATTGTAATTATTTAGAGATCTTAATTTTGTTGTTATTGCCTCAGCTTCAGATATCTCATCATCGCAGCTAAGCAACTTTAAAAGTTCTCCTTCCTCCTTGGTAGGCCTTAAAACTTTATCAATTCTTTCAGTATTATTTTCAATCAAAGAGTTTGCAGCGGTAAGAATATTTGATGAAGATCTATAGTTTTCTTCTAATTTAACTAGAGAGGCTTTCTGATCATTATTAGATGAATTTTTAAAGTCTTCTTGAAATCCAATTAATATTCTGAAATCTGCTGCCCTAAAACTATAAATACTTTGATCCGCATCTCCAACAACAAAAATTGATCTATCATTCCATTCACAAAATTTGTTTGGTTCAGTATTGCCAGCCGTGATTAATTTGATCAATTCATATTGTGTCCTATTTGTATCTTGATATTCATCAACTAATACATGCTGGAATCTTTTATGCCAGTAATCTCTAACTAAATCATTTTGCCTTAATAAAAACACAGGAAGTAGTAAAAGATCATCAAAGTCTAAAGCATTATTTTTAGAGAGAGATATTCTGTATCTTCTGTAAGCATCTGCAATTATTTTATCAAAATGATTATCAGCTTTTTCTTCAAGGTCATTAGCTGTAAAACATTGATTTTTTGCGTTACTAATAGATCTCTTAATTTTCTTAGGATCAAATCTTTTTGGATCAAGACTCATATCTTGACTAACAATTTCTTTTACTAGGGTCTGAGAATCTGTCTCGTCATAAATAGAAAATTGCCGTGTCCATGTTAGGCCTTCAGGATCTTGATATTTTTCAATATCGTATCTTAAAAGTCTTGAAAATAGTGCATGAAAAGTTCCTATCCATAGGTCCCTCAGTCTTTCTTGATCAATATTTGTTCTTAATTGATTTTGATCAAATTCCTTGAGGGTTGACCAAGGCTGCCCAAATTGATTCAAAGCTATTTCTTGTGCAAGTAGTACTTGAAGTCTTGCTTTCATCTCTTTAGCAGCTTTATTCGTAAAAGTTACTGCAAGAATGTTATATGGATCTACAGAGTTGTTTTCAATAAGATTAGCAATTCTATGAGTAAGAGCCTTGGTTTTCCCACTGCCTGCACCTGCTACAACTAGCAGTGGTCCATTGATATGATTTACTGCTTTTAGTTGTGCATTATTTAAGGATTTAAAAAGGAAGTTGTTAGTTTGAGGCACTTTTTGGAGGTTGTATTATTAAAAATTTTTACCTTACTTTAATTTGAAGATTGTGGATTAGTCTCTAATTCTTGTAATGCTTTTTTTAAATTAATTAATTCATTATTATTGTTGATAATTTCTTCGAACTTATTTTGAGGCATTTTTAATTTAATACTTCTCTCAAGAATTTCTTTTTCTAATCTTTTCTTATAAGAAGAAACAAGTTTTTTTGATAATTTTAATTCTTGTTTATTCAAAATTTTTAGGAATGATAAACTCATCTTAGCGAAAAATTTATTTTATTTATATTATTTTGAATATCGCGTCGAAATTTAGTTTTGATTAAGAACCATTTCGTTTATTTTAAGATTTAATTATTTTAATTTGCTCTGATCTATTATAAATAAATAGGAATTTCAAATTTTTAGATTTAAGAATGAAAGTTTCAAATAGTAATCAAATTTTATCAACTGATAGAGATTTAGAAAATATAAGTAATAAAAATATTGAGGACATAAAAGAATTTATAAATACTGCAAACTCAAGATTAGATGCAATAAATTCAATAACAAATAATTCTCACGCAATTGCCGCTGATGCTGTAACTGCAATGATTTGTGAAAATCAAGATTCAGTTAATGCAAAAATATCTATAGATACCACAAATAAGATGTCTGTTTGTCTAAGAGATGGAGAAATAATTTTAAGGATTGTTTCTTACCTTTTAATTTCTGATGATGAATCAGTTTTATCTAAAAACTGTTTAAAGGACCTTAAAAATACTTATTTAGCCCTTGGTGTACCCCTAAAAAATGCTATCCGAGTTTTTGAACTAATGAGAGATTCAACGATTTCTGATTTAAAATCTACTGTAAATACTTTGAAAGGAGAAAAAGAATTTCTTCCTGTTTTAATTTCTAATACCGAGTTTCAATTTGAAAGAATAATCAATCTTTTGAGATAGACATATTTCTTATCTCTGATGTGTGTGAGGTTTGTATTACGGTGTTATTCTCATAATTTCTAATTACTGAATATCTGGATCTAATATGATTAGATAAAAAACAAATTCTTTCTTCAGAAACTGTTGAACTGTAAATAGTTTTAATATTTAAGTTCTCATTTTCATCAATCAAATATTCTGACGATGAAATCACGGATTCAGTATATCCCTTATTACGTAGAACAATCCCTTTATTTTTATCCTTAGGTAAAAATAATAATATAGTTTTATCTTCTTCAATTTTTTTATCCATCTCCCAATCACTTATTGCTTTCCAACTTATTGATAATGCTATTACAAAAGTTTTAGAGGTGGAATTATATTTTTCTAAAAGTTCGACTACATTTTTATTATTGATTTCTAACTCTTTTATTACTATTTTGCTAGTTGAATTTTCAACTTCCTGAAAAGTCAAAGAATGAGTGCTTCTTATGGATTTCCACTCTCCTAAACTTTTTTGAATAAATTGATTAATTTTTATTAGATTCTTCGTCAAGTTTATCTTCTACTGAATGATTGGTAGCTTTTTGAATCATCCTTACCATAGAATCTACCATTAATCTTTTTGCAGAAGTCACTTTTAATCCGGAAGGTGTAGTTGATATTTGTTCTCCAGGACGATCATATGATGTTGGTCTAAATGGATTCATCTAAAAATTTTTAAATTCAACAGAATTATATTCTTACATAAATAGTCATTTTTAATGTTGTTTTTTGCAAAAATGTTATATCTTTATGGATGGTTTTAGGATTATTAATTATTGCCTTATTTTGGAATTTTTCTTTTTGCTAAACCTGAAATAGTTGCTAAAGCAAACATGCCTAAAAGAGCTATTCCCAGAAATAAACCTGCCCCCTGGCTGACTCCAGCTCCAACAGCAACAAGAATGGAATCACTGATTAGAAGACTTATTAATAAAGCTGGGGTGAATATTTTCCACCGAGTTCCTCCAATGCCAATTGCATAGCTGAGAAAATCAAAAAGTCCAGTCATAAGGAGACCTGTCATTAGGAAGAAGTTTTCTTCTAATTGGTTTTGATTAAAACTTTCAATTCTTTTCATTGCTTTTGAGCCTACTAAACCATGAACAGGACCACGACCAAAATATCTTGCTACAAAGAAAGCTGCTTGGCAAAAAACGATATCAGAAAAGACAATTGTTACATAACCCTTTTGGAATCCTAACAAGGAGCCAGCCAGAAGTGAATAGGCCGAACTTGGGAGAGCAGGTAAGATTATGCTTACTCCTCTGAGAAAAAATATTCCAAAAGGTGCCCATATTCCCATAATCTCTACCTTGTTCCTAAGAGGTTCGATGCCATAGTTTTGTATGAAATAAATTAATACAACAAATATTGCTATAAAAAAAACTACTGAGAGGAATTTTTGAATTTTATTCATTATTTGTCCGAAAATTCTTTGAGAGCTAACTTTGGGAATTAATAACTGATCCTATCTATAATAGAAACACTAATCAATAAAATCTTTTACAAAGTTTTTAATCTTATATTTTCAATATATTTTTAAGCAAACTTCATTAGTAAATTCTGAATCAAAATTGAAAATTAATAAGATATAAATATCATTTTCAAAATTCAATTTATTGATTTCTAATATTCAAATATTATGATTGAAGACAAGAATAAATTTTCATCAATACTAGCTGTAAATATCTTTTCTTTGGCTTTTACTATATTTTTCTCTTTTTGCATTTCAATAAAACAATCATATGCTTTGTCCCATGATTGGGTTGGAATCCCAATAAGTGAATACGGTGAACAATTATGGGATAGAAAAAGTATAATCAGGAATCAAGATGGGTCTGTTAGAGTAGTTAGCAAATTTATTCCAAAAACTAAAAGTGAAATAACGCAAGATATTCTTTATACAATGGACATAAACTGTTTTGAGAAATATTTTAGAGATGTTGACGTTTTCACAGATGAGGAAAATAGTCATTTAAACAATCTTGCTGATTGGCAAGATCCAAATGGAGACCAACTAATTTTGGGTGTAATTGATCAAGTATGTAGATCTGAAAACTAAAAATTTAAATTTGTAGAATATTCATTTAAAAAGTAACTATCAAAGAAACCTTAAAGGTGCTTGGATCTAGATTTAATGGGAGACAACATTAAAAGTAGTTAAGTCTTAATATCAGATTAATAACAAAACTATGCCATTCATAGTTTTTTTTTGCTCTATGAGGAATTCCTTTAAATAACCTAAAAAGGCTGTTATAACTGAAATTAGGCATTAAAAAAGCATCTTTTCAGATGCTCATTTAAACCTTTTATTAAAGGTGCCAGGACCCAGATTTGAACTGGGGACACGGCGATTTTCAGTCGCCTGCTCTACCAACTGAGCTATCCCGGCTCTATCTTACATACTCTAAATTAAGATGTGTAGTTTGTGAAACCCCTTTCATTAAATTTTTATATCTTGATTAAAGATTTAATGAATGAAATATATTATTTTGCATTAATTGCTAATAAAGCGGTCCCAAATGAAGTTGTTTTTTTACATGAAATTATTGGGATATTAATAATCCGTTCTCTTATGGCTCTCCACTGAGGGTTTTTTGAACCTCCACCAGTAGTAACAATTCTTTTTGGAAGTGATCCTGTCAGCTCATATAGTTTCTCCCATCCTTTCAATTCAATTATTGCTAACCCCTCGAACAATGCATGTAAATAAAGTGAGTCACTAACTGGCCTAGGACTAAGAATTGGCTCTAAAAAAGGATTATTAACAGGAAATCTCTCACCCCTGCTATTGAGTGGTAAAAGATTTAGAGAAGTTTTTTTTGAGGGATTTATTTGTCTGCTAAGTTCTTTTATTTCTAAATCAGAAAAAAATTGAGATAAAATTCCACAGCCAGCGTTTGATGCTCCTCCACATATCCAGTCTTCACTTAATCGATGGGTTGTAATTCCCTTTTCTTTGATTGGGGTCTTATTAATTTTTTTTACTACGATTGTGGTTCCTAAAACCGTTAGACCTTCTTCTTTTCCTAATCCTGCAGCTAAAAAAGCTGCATTTGAATCAGTTGTCCCCGAGACTAATAGTATTTTCTTATTTAATTTGAACCTTTCGGCTATGTCAGTATCGATTTGCCCCAAGATTTTTCCGCTTTTAATTATTAGAGGTAAGCATTTTTGCCATGAAGTATTTAGATAACTTTTTGGCCAAGATTCTTTTATTAAATCCCAACCAAGTTTGATATTGTTGCCTTCTTCTCCATATGTCCAATCTTTCAAAAACCAGCCAGTTATCAAGTCAGATTGATGTCTTAAAAGAATATTTTCCCCAAATTTATCTATTAGTTGTAATGCTTTAGCTAAACTACTGTATGGGGTTTGTAAATGATATTCTCCATCCGTTATCGATTCAATAAGGATTTTATGTTCATTACATGCTTGATCATAAGGTATAGCTTCTCCTATCGGATCTCCTCTTAAATTACAAGCTGTTAAAGTTCCGGAAGTGCCAGAGATTGCTAAATTAACAATATTGTTTTTTATATCAAGAGGTAAATTATCTAGAAGTTTTTCACAAGAATTAATCCAAGAGTTAGGATCTTTAAAGCCATATTGATAGGGAACTGAATTCGTATATCTTAACTCCTTTTTAAAATCAATTATGGAGATTCTTACACCACTAGTCCCAAAATCTAATCCCCCAAAAAAATCATCTGGCATAAATATTTACAAAAGGTTTTTTGAGGCCTCTACTAATTGGGCTGATTTTTCTTCAACACTTTCCCAAGGAAGCTTTAGATCATTTCTACCAAAGTGTCCATAAGATGCAGTTTTTCTGAAAAATTCACCACCCATTTTTTTTGGTAGATTTCTTAAATCAAACTCTTTTATTATTGCTGCAGGTCTTAAATCAAAGTTGTTTTTAATTAGTTCTTTCAAATTATTTTGAGAAATAACACCAGTACCAAAAGTTTCAACAAGAATTGAAATTGGTTTGGCAACTCCAATGGCATAACTTAATTGTACTTCTGCCTTTTTTGCTAATTTTGCTTTAACAATACTTTTAGCTACATAACGTGCTGCATATGCAGCTGATCTGTCAACTTTAGTAGGATCTTTACCAGAGAATGCACCGCCTCCATGCCTTGCATATCCTCCATAAGTATCTACAATTATTTTTCTGCCAGTAAGTCCTGCATCGCCTTGAGGTCCACCTACAACAAATTTACCTGTGGGATTCACGAGGAATCTTGTATTTTGACTTGTTGGTTTGATTTCTAAATCTTCTGTTGCTGGTAATACAACATTGATCCATAAATCTTCTTTTATCTTTTGACGAATTTCTTCTTCATTTGTAAGTCCATCAATCTCAGTAGTATGCTGAGTTGAAATTAAAATGGTGTTTATTGAAACTGGGACCCCTTTTTTGTAATCAATACTTACTTGAGTTTTTCCATCAGGTAGAAGATAATCAAGAACTTTTTCATGTCTTACTTTTGCAAGTTGTATTGCTAATCTGTGAGCCAAGCTTATTGGTAATGGCATTAATTCAGGTGTTTCATCACATGCATATCCAAACATTATTCCCTGATCACCAGCCCCAGTATTGTTCTCCAAATCCTCGTTCGCATCATCTGCTTCATTTACTCCTTGGGAAATATCAGGTGATTGCTCGTCAAGAGCCACTAAAACGGCGCAGCTATTTGAGTCAAAACCCCCAGCTTTTGAACCTTCATATCCAATTTCTTTAATTACTTTCCTAACAAGTTTTATATAATCAAGCTTTGCTTTAGAAGTTATTTCACCAGTAAGTAAGCAAAGACCAGTATTGACAACTGTTTCGCAGGCTACTCTACTCTCTGGGTCTTCAGTCAATAAAGCATCTAAAATAGCATCACTGATTTGATCACATATCTTGTCAGGATGACCTTCAGTTACAGATTCAGAAGTAAAAATAAAATCACTCATTTATAAATAATTAAGGAATATTCCTAATCTTAATTTAAATCGTAAAATTTAATCAATAGTTATTAAGTTGAAATTATAAGAATTTATTGAATCTAAGATTATTTTGTTTGTTAAGTTATTAAAAATTAAATTTATACGTTTTCTGAAATCTCTGTGGGTTGCTCTTCGTTTTCATCAGTTTGCTCAAGTAACATTTGCTTATATTTTGCAGCCATTTCTTCAGCTTTATTAAAAACTTTTTGTGGGTCAGTTAGCATATCACCTGGTTCTGGTTCTAGAGCTTTTGTTGATAAAGAGATTCTCCCTCTCTCGGAATCTAAGTCTATTATCATTACTTTCATCTGATCATTTACATTCAAAACATTATGAGGTGTTTCAATATGTTCATGACTAATTTCAGAAATATGCAGAAGACCACTCACTCCTCCGATATCAATAAAAGCTCCATAAGGTTTGATGCCCTTTACCGAACCTACAACAACTTCTCCAACTTCAAGTCTATTCATTTTTTTCTCAACTAAAGCCCTTCTATGACTTAAAACTAATCTGTTTTTTTCTTCATCCACTTCAAGAAATTTTAAAGGTAAATATTCCCCTTCCAAATCTTCTTTAATTTTTCTGGCACTAATATGAGATCCAGGGATGAAGCCTCTCAAGCCTTCAACTCTGACTAAAGCCCCACCTCTGTTAGTTGCAAAAACCTCAGAATATATAGTTGCATCTTCTTTTTGTAACTGTCTTACTCTTTCCCATGCTCTTTGGTATTCTATCCTTCTAATTGATAAAGCTAACTGGCCATCTTCATTCTCCTCACTCATTATAAAAAATTCTCTACTTTCTGAAGGTTGCAAAACATCACTTAGACCTTCAACTCTATTGATAGAAACTTCCTGCATAGGCATAAAAGCTGCAGTCTTAGCTCCTATATCTATCATTGCTCCTTTAGGCTCTAAAGCAAAAACTGTACCTTTTACAAGATCCCCAGGTTTAAAATTATAATCATATTTTCCTAATAATGATGCAAACTCTTCTTGAGTAAATCCTGCTGTATCCAAGTCACTATTTCGTCTGCTTGAAGAAGCATCTGCAGAGGGAATATCTTTAGGGTCAAATGATAAATCTTCCCCTTTTGGAGTTTCTAAAGTATTGTCTTGTATCGTTGAATTATTAATTTCTTTTTCGTCTGAAATTTCTTCTACTGTTTGGGAAGGATTTTCGATCATTTGTTGAAACGCAGACCACCTAAGATGGTTAGAAAGGAATGCTTTAAGCCTGCAAACTTAAGAGCAATTTATTTGTAAGATTTATTCTACACTTTAATAGGCTGAATTCACAAAATTGAAGCTAACTCATTTTTCGAACTACCTTTTAGAGATTCAAGAGTGGAAACAAAGTCTTTTACTCCATTAAACTTCCTATAGACTGATGCATATCTTATGTAAGCAACTTCATTTTCTTTTCTTAGGCCTTTAAGAATTAATTCTCCAATATCAGAAGATTTAATATCTTTATTTGAGTCTTGTATGATTTGAGATTCAATTGAGTCAACAAAATTAATAATCGATTCTCTTGAAAATGTTGTTTTTTCGCATGCTCTAGAAATCCCAGTCACTAATTTATCTTTATTGAATAATTCTCGGCTACCATCATTTTTAAGAACAGAAATTGGCATTGTCTCAACTCTTTCATATGTGGTAAATCTAAAGCTGCAATTTAAACACTCTCTTCTTCTTCTGACACTCTTTCCAGTATCAGCAGATCTTGATTCTAAAACTCTGCTATCTGTGTTTTTACAGGTTGGACACTGCATATAGTGAATTAATGAAATCTTTTACTCTAATACTAGATTAATATCACGATTATGAAAAGTAGCAAAAAAAAAATCCCTCCTAATTGGTGGAGGGATTTTTTTTCTTTATTTCCTATCGAATTTAGGTGGATCTCTAAAAGCGACTGCAAAAAATAGAGTAACAACTGCAAGAGTTAAGATGAGAACGTAAGCAAAAGCTTCCATGAGAAAAAATAATAAAGTTTAAATTAAACCCTTCCTGGGATTCTTCTAGTAGTTTCGTCTCCAAGTTTCTTAAAGAGACCAAATTCAACTTGGTCACCTATCTCGGAGTCAATACCAGCAAAGGAATCTTTGTAAAGTGTTCTTGAAGCATGCCACCAATGACCAAATAGGAATAATAATCCGAAACATAAATGTGCATAAGTAAACCAAGCTCTTGGGGAACTACGGAATACACCATCAGATTTATAAGTTTCTCTATCAAACTTGAATGCTTCACCAAGTTGTGCTTTCCTAGCGAGTCTTTTAACTACCGCAGGATCTGTAAATGTTTGACCATTAAGATCACCTCCGTAAATAGTTGCTGTGATTCCAGTTTGTTCAAATGAATACTTTGCTTCAGCTCTTCTAAAGGGAATATCAGCTCTTACATTACCTTCTTTATCTTCCAAAATAACTGGGAAGTTTTCAAAGAAGTTTGGAATTCTTCTAACTTCTAAGTCATTGCCCTCTTTATCTGTAAAAGCAATATGCCCTTGCCAACCTGTTGGTAAACCATCTCCATTTACAAGAGCCCCGACCCTAAACAATCCTCCTTTAGCAGGACTGTTGCCTACGTAATCGTAGAATGCAAGCTTTTCGGGAATTGAAGCATATGCTTCTTCCCTAGTTGCTCCATTATCAATAGCTGTTTGAACTCTCCTGTTTATTTCAGTTTTGAAGTACCCAGAGTCCCATTGATATCTTGTTGGACCAAACAATTCAACAGGGGTGGTGGCAGAGCCGTACCACATTGTTCCTGCGACAACAAATGATACAAATAGAACAGCGGCTAGGGCACTAGCTAATACTCCTTCTAAACTTCCAAGTTTAAGGGCTCTATAAAGCCTTTCTCCTGGTCTATTTGTAATGTGAAATATTCCACCGATAATACCTAAAAGGCCTGCTGCAATATGATTTGCAACTATTCCACCAGGATTAAATGGATTGAATCCATCTGCTCCCCAAGATGGCGCTACCTGTTCCACATGACCGGTTAGTCCATAGGGATCTGAAACCCAAATGCCGACATTAGCGCAATGAAAAGCTCCAAATCCAAAGCAAGTAATTCCTGATAAAAGAAGGTGGATCCCAAATATTCTTGGAAGATCAAGAGCAGGTTCCCCAGTTCTTTCATCTTCCCATAAATCTAAATCCCAATATGTCCAATGCCAGATTGAAGCAAGCATTAAAAGTCCACTAAAAACAATGTGGGCAGCTGCAACACCTTCAAAGCTCCAGAATCCTGGATCAACTCCAGTAGCTCCAGTTATATCCCATCCGTTCCAACTACTTGTGATCCCTAATCTCGCCATGAATGGCATGACATACATTCCCTGTCTCCACATTGGATTGAGAACAGCGTCTGAAGGATCAAAAATGGCTAATTCATATAAAGCCATAGAACCGGCCCAGCCGGCTAATAATGCAGTATGCATGAGATGCACAGCTAGTAGTCGACCGGGGTCGTTGATAACTACTGTGTGAACTCTATACCAAGGCAATCCCATCGGTTAAATTCTTGTAACGATGCTGAATGAACAGCTAAACAACATGATCGTAAGGGTTTTTTGGGCATTGAGAGAGTTTTGTAAATAAATTAATTTTCTTAGTAAAATTGGTCAGATAAGTCTGTGTCACTTTAGTTTCAGCGAATTTTGAACAAAAATATGTTAATATTTTGGTCACAATTCTCAAAGTAAAGCGCCAAAATAGATAAAAATAACAAAAAAATGGCAATTATTAGATTCATCCGTGAAGGAATAGATATCGAATGCAAACCTGGAGAAAATTTGAGAGAGTTAGTAATTAGAGAGAAATTACAACTTTATGGATTAAAAGGCATACTAGGTAATTGCGGTGGAGTTGGGCAATGCAGTACTTGTTTTGTTTCTGTTGAAGGGGGAGCGAAAAACTCGCTAAGTCCCCTCACTGTTGTCGAGGAAGAAAAACTCAACAACAGGCCTGATAACTGGAGACTTGCCTGTCAAACACTCATCAATTCATCTTCGATAATACTTACTAAGCCTCAATCTCCGCCCTCAAATTTGAAAGATTTAAAAGAATCTGCTGAAAGCAAAAAATTACCTAGATAAATTGTTTAAGACTGTTAATGAGTTAGTAGAATTTTTGTCTTTTCCCACTTAATTCCCTTTTGAATGTCTATAGTCTTAATTATTATTGAATTTGTCTTTTTAAATGGAAACAACAAATTTTGGTTTCGTAGCAAGTCTTCTATTTGTAGGAGTACCAACAATCTTTCTAATTGGTTTATTTATTTCGACCCAAGATGGCGAGAAATCAAGCTTTTATTCAGATTCTAGTAAAGGTAAACTTGGCCCAAAACGCTAAGTTAATCTTTGAATGTTTGTAATTTCTGCTGAAGAATTCTCATTCTGGAAAAAAAAACAAGTATCAAAAGGAGGAGATAACAACTCTCTCAATCTTTTGATCGATTCATTAGCAGGACTTTCGAATAAAGAATTAAATTTAATTAAAATTAAATCTGAAAAAAATTTAAATTTAAAATTAAGTTTAGATTTACTTGAGACTTTTTGGGATAAACACCTTAATACTTCTATACCTATACAATATTTAAGTGGAATTTCTTTTTGGAGGGATCTCAAATTAGAAGTTACAAGTAGAGTTCTTATCCCACGACCAGAAACAGAACTTATTATTGAAATAATTTCTGGGATATTTAATAATAAGAAAGAAAAAATAACCTTTGTAGATCTAGGTACTGGTTCAGGTGCAATTAGCATAGCTTTAGCATTGGCTAATCCAAATTGGAATGGAATTGCAACTGATATTGATAAAAATGCTATTGAGATTGCATCGAGAAATTTTGCAAACAACTCTAATCAATCTAATTTAAGATTTTATAGTGGGAATTGGTGGGATCCTCTTGCGAATTACAAAGGAGAAATAGATTTAGCTGTAGCTAATCCTCCATATATTCCGCAAGATATTTATGAAGTCTTGCCAAAAGAAGTAAAGAATTTTGAACCTAAAAATGCTCTATTGGGAGGGAAAGAAGGCCTTGATCATATAAATGAAATAGTTCAAAATGCGCCGATATATTTAAAACATAAAGGGTGGTTATTAATTGAGAATCATTTTGATCAAGGTGAAAAAGTTAAACAATTATTTCTTGAAAATAGATTTACTTCAGTAAAAGTATTAAAAGATCTTTCTGGGATTGGAAGATTTACAATAGGAAGATATAAAGAAATTATTAGCTAATAATTTTAATGAATGTCATAGACCAAAAATTAGCTTTAGAAAAACTTAGTAGTGGTTTGCCTATAGTTTTTCAGACTGATACTTTGCCTGCGATTGGATGCTTACCAAAGTTTTCAGAAATTATTTATAAGATAAAAAAAAGAGATATTAAAAAACCTTTAATTTTGATGGGAGCTGAAAATTTTAAATTTGATGATTTTGTTCATGAATCGGCATTAGATGATTTCAAATGTATTGCTTCATGTTATTGGCCAGGACCCTTAACAATCATTATTCCGTGCTCTGAAAAAACAAGATCATTTTCATCCGCCAGTAACTTTACCTTGGGTCTACGAATACCAGATTCTAAAATGACTAAATTACTCTTAAAGGAAAGTGGACCATTACTAACCTCAAGTGCAAATATTTCAGGTTTGCCTCCCGCTACTAGTGCAAAAGAAATTTCGATTAATTTGCCTAATGTAAATATTTTAGGACCAATTCCTTGGAGAAAATGTAGTGGTAGGGCGAGTACCATAATTTCTTGGGTGAATCATGGTAAATGGAAAATAATAAGAGAAGGAGAAGTTTCAATCCCAGGTATTGAGTGATGCTTCTTCTTATATTTTTTATTTCACTAACACAAATTTTTTCTTACTGGATTTTTGAACCTTTAACTTCATTTTTAACTGATCTATTTGAGATAAAAATTTTGCCAATTTTACTTTTATTCTTTTTTATTTTTCTATTTTCAACAAATAAAGAGGAATCAAATATTAAATTGTAAAAATGCCGGCTAACAGATTTGAACTGATGACCTTCGCTTTACAAAAGCGCTGCTCTACCGCTGAGCTAAGCCGGCATAAATTTATTTTACATACAGCTAGGTGTTATTTGATAATTTATTAATTTAGATTTTTAAAACTTTTATTTCTTTTTAGAGGTCTCATCATTTTTTTTAAATTCAATTTCTCCTGTAAGAGTTCTTTTTATAGGCAGATTTGCGACTAATGCAGTCATTCTGTCTTCTGTTTCTAAACTTACAGCTACTTCCTCAAAATCTATCTCAACATATTTAGCTACCACATCAAGTATTTCTTTTCTCATCTTATCCAAAAGATCAGTTGTTAATGTACTCATGTCAACTCTGTCATGAGCTAGAACTAATTGCAATCTTTCTCTTGCAGTATTAGCACTGGCCGTTTCTCTGCCTAGCAATTTGTTTATAAGGTCTCTAAGAGTCATCATTTTTTAAAAAATCTTTGTTTGCATTAATCTCATGAATTTATCTTTAAGGCTTTTCCCTTCATTCTTTGGATCGATAATTGGAATATCTATTCCTATAAGCCTTTGAGATACATTTAAATAGCATTTTTTAGCAGGAGATTTACTATCAGAAAGAGTAAGGGGCTCTCCTCTGTTTGTACTTATTATTACTTGTTCATCCTCTAAAACAATACCCAGCAACGGCAAGGAAAGGATACTTTGAACATCTTCTATAGAGAGCATTTCCTGATTAGCCATCATATTAGGGCGAACTCTATTTATTACTAACTGTATTGGCTTTATATCAGAAGTATTTAAAATTCCTATTACTCTGTCTGCATCACGAACTGCTGATAATTCAGGGTTTGTAACTACTATTGCTTCTTTGCAAGCTGAAAGAGCATTTTTAAAACCATCTTCAACTCCCGCCGGACAATCTACTAAAACGTAATCAAACTTCTCACTAAGTAATTTACTAATTTGTTTCATATCCTCAGGCTTCATCCAATCAAGCATCCTAGGATCACCAGCTGGTAATAGTGCTAAATTAGGCTCCTTTTTGTGTCTAACTAATGCTTGATCAAGACGACAATTATTATCGAGAACATCTTGAGCTGTATAAATAATACGATTTTCTAAACCTAAGAGAAGATCTAAATTCCTCAATCCAAAATC
>QCVY01000002.1 GCA_003208695.1 Prochlorococcus sp. AG-686-P16
AATCGAAGGTACAAACTATAAATAACTTTTCCATTAAAAAAGGAGCTAGTTGCTCCTTATTTTAGATCGACTATCAGTCACAAAAGTATTGAGATTTTACTTATTAACAGTTGTAGGAAGTCCAACAGCTGATGCCGCAACTACATAAAGAATTGCAGGTTCTTTTCCTATATTTTCAACAAAATGTTCATCGCCATTATTGCTCTCTATAAAAGATTGCTTTGATGAAAAGTAATTTATAACATCTCCCCTTGTATGCTTCAATTCTCCCTGGGCAAGAAGTACAACCATTGGTGCTGGATGTGTGTGAATTGGAGTCTTTGCACCAACAGGGATAATTACCTTGAAGAATCTAAGGTCGGCCTGCTTCCACCTAGGGTAAGAAATCTTTTCACCTCCCAAACCCTTTGTACTCTGAATAAGAGGTATTACTTCAATCTTTTCTTGAGCTTTAGCAATTTCCAGAGGTAGAAGAACTGATGAAATTGTTATTGCTGAGATTAAAAGATTTCTAAATTTCCGCATAAAAAGAAAAGGAGCTGATTACCCCTTATTTTATATTGATTGTCAATAATTACACCTTGTAATAAGGTATCGCTAGTTGCAGATGGTTAAAAGGAAAAGAGCCAAAAGTTAATTAATAACTTGAAAGGTTTAATGGCAAAAGATCGGAGGGTTTTATTTCGGATAGCAGTTGCATTAAACGTGCTTATGTTACTGGTGATAATAGTTCTGGTTTTAACTTAATTGATGAAAACATGTACTTGATTACAGCATTTTTAGAAGTGGTAAGCGTTTTATTTTATGCAATTCTTATAACCTTCTATTTTTGCTAATTCCGTAATACTTAAACCAGTTTCCTTTAACAGTGTTTCTCCGATATTATCCCCCTCGAATTTATTTAAAGCAGCTTTTTCCGAGAGACTTATGCATGTGTTTTTATATTTTAATTCTTTAATCACTGGGGACACATACCAACCTAATAAGATTAAAAAGCCTCCAAGAGTCACTACTCTTCGATGGTTTTTCCACCATTGATAAAATTTATTAGTCATTAAAAAAAAAGAGGGTTTTATCCCTCTAATATAGATCGACTGTCAATCAATCAAATTATCCCATCGCAGCGACAGCATCCGCAACCTGCTTATTTCTTTGAATAACTTCTTCATCATTTAAAACAGCAGTGATATTCCACTCAAGGCCGAATTTTGCTCTCCATACTCCGAAATGTTCAGATATTGCCAGGTGATTATCAGCTTTGAAAGTCACAAAAACCTCCCCGGTTTCAGGAGCATGGAATCTGGTAATTAATTCAAACCCTTCAAATTTATCCATAGGTGCACCGGAAGCAATATATTGCTCAAAAATTTTGTAACCCTCAGCCTGAGAGATTCCATCCGGTATCAATCCATGAACGTGATAGTAAGCCATATAAAAAAATAATTATCTAACCATTAATTTAAAACTAATAATTCAGAAAGGCTTTATTTTGTCTCTGAATTTATATTTTTCAGAGATTATTTCTAGAAATCAATCTTTGATTTTGTATTACATGTACCGTTTAGATATTTTTTGGTAGCTATTAATTGGATATGACTTATTTTGCTGATCCTAATCATATTGAATATGACGAATGGTTCGATGAGAATATTGACCCTCTGGACCTATTGGATTATTCAAATGAAAATGAATTTAGTGATTCAGTACATGAGAAGTTCTATAGGATGTCAACTTTGAATTTAACCATTGGTTCCTCTGACAATTTTCACCAATAGAATAATTAAATAATGCTCTGCCTAAAGATTCAATAGTTGTAATAAATGCGAAGGCATAGATGAGAATTTTAGGGCTTGAAGAATTGAGAATGAGATAGAGAGCGGGAGCATTAACACGCAATTAGTCAGAATTTGTCATCTCAACTATAACTTGAATCATAAACTGTATAAGACTCCACGAAGCCGCATACTTTTACCTAAGTAAGATTATATTTCTAATGTCAAAATATAACTTAACTTTTCCCAAAAAAGATAAAGATTTGAAAACTGATTGTTATTATCAACTATTCCTGTACTCGTTGAAATTAATTTCCAACCTGCCGAATTACGTTTTTTAATAATAACTTCAATTTCACTTTCTTGTCTTTGAGTATTAGTATTACCAACTTCGTAATAGATATCAAAATCATTTTCTACATATGCCATTTTTATCTTTCAAGGTTTACTCAAGATTTATATTAAGCAATATTCCATCGATACCTGAATGTTTTAAATAGTTTTTTTTTAAACAAATGATTTATAATATTATCTTCATCTTAAATAGCGATTGGATTATTTTTAATAAATATAGGAATAGATATGACTTTTGATATTAAATTTACCCTTTGAAAGATAAAAAGTGATGTAAATAACTTTTTTGAAGGTAATTAGTTTAAAACTAATCCACCATCAACAATTAAATTTTGACCAGTTACTGCTCTCGACCAAGGGGATGCAAAAAATAATACCGCATCTGAAAAATCCTCTATTGTTGTAACTTTCCTTAAAGGTGTGATACTAGAAATATATTCAAAAACACTTTCCGGAGTTCCCTTGCTGGCATCGGTTATTTTCAATAATCCTCCTGAAACCATATTTACTGTTATGTTAAATTGGCCTAGATCTATTGCTGCTGTTCTTGTAAGTGATAACAATCCGCCTTTAGCCGCTGTGTAATCATGGTAGGGAATTACTGGGTTTTGAAATAAATTAGTTCCAATAGTTACTACCCTTCCAAAAGAGTTATTTTTCATATTTGGAGTGAAGATATTGAGCAAGTTTAAAAATCCTTTTTGAGTAGTTTCGATTTGATTTTGAAAATCTTGCCATTCTATAGTATCTATTTTTTTTCTTTGATCACCATTAAAAATAAAGTCATTTATTGCATTATGGATTATTGAATCCACTGTAATATTATGACTTTCCAATTCCTTTTGCATTTTAGAAACTTGATCTTTTTCTCTAATATCACCTTTTATTAAAATTACATTTTCTCCCAGTGAATCCGATAATTTTTTAGCGCTTTCAAATGATTTTCGATAATTGATAACTACTTTTGCTCCTTCTCGATGAAATGATTTTGCTATTTCGGAACCCAATCCTCGTCCTGCACCTGTTATTAGAACAGTTTGTTTTTCAATTGGTAAATTCATAAATTTCATGTTCAGAGCAAAAACTGCTCTAATTTTTAATTTGACTTTAAAGTAAGAAGATCCATATATCAAATTTCATAATTCATATTTCATATTTTTCGATTAAAAGATTTATTATTTTAATTTCAATTACCTTTAGGATAATCAATTATTCACTCAATTTTGAAGCATAGAAAAAGACCTCTAATAGAGGTCTTTTTTAGTTTCAACTAAATCAAGTGTTTCCTTGTTTCCACTTTTCAAGAAAAACATCTCTTACACAAATTCAAAACATGCCATAAATTTTGCTACACCTGAAGGGTATGAAGTATGTAATTTAATTGTCGCAGATACCCGTTATGACTTTCAGTTTTTATGTCAATAAAAAACACCCTAATTTAGAGAAAAGGGTGCTTAATTATCAGAAATTAGTGTGTGAGGAGTTTCTGATAAAATTATGTTACTGGGGAATGGAATCAAATATCTAGAGTATTAATTACTAAAAATAATTTTATTAATAGTTTCTGGTCTAGATAATCTGTAGATAAAATCTTATCTGCGAAAAGGAAATCACCGATTGTTGGGATTGGGCTATAAATTAATTAGTCCTTCAGAAATTTTAAGCCTTTAAGGGCTTGCGTATCTATAGCGATTTGGTTCTATATAAATAGGTTTCTTTTTATTATGCAAATTTCAATTTTTGCAAAGGTAGTTTTCTTTTTAACTCTTTATGCAATTTCTGACCTTTCTATAAAAAATCATATTTTAAAGAAAACAATACGCAGAGCTAATAGAGCTAAATCAATTTTTTAATTCAGAACATTGCAATTAGTTATTCTGTCGTAAGTATTGCATTACTAGGTAGTTTTATATATCTAACTTTTAACATAGCAAAAAGTGAATGAATTTTTATCCATAATTGATCCGTTTTAAAATTGACATCCGATCTATATTGGAGTCATAAAACTCTATTTTTTTGCTAAATAAATGGAACTATTGCATCAAATTTTTCCAACATGGCATATCTACTTAGATGTATTTTTACTTGGGATAGGAACTTATCTATACTTAAGAATTACTAAAAAAATAAATACTAAATAAAAAATTACCTTTACTACATGAAACGCTTGTAATATTAAAATTTTAGAAAATTACAATTATTGCCATAAAAATCATAAGGATGCATGATTAATAGAAATGGCAATAAAGTATTACTTATGGAACTTTCAGAATTTACTAAAGAAACAAGGGCAAAATTAAATGATCTTCTTAAATATTGGAAGAAATGGGAACATGTTAAAGATGATGATGTTCTTCAACTCTTAGATTCAATAGCTACAAGCTATGGAGGGAAAGTTGTAGATAGATAGACTAGTAATTGATATAATTAAGAAAATATAAATTCTATAAAAGATAGTAAAAAATTAATTAATTAATGTAATTATTTTTTGTTAAAGCCAATAAAAGATATCTCAAACAATACTTTTTTTAATATTTCATATAGCTCAAACTAAATATTATGTATTCTTATTTTACTTTGAGTTCACAATTATAACTGGATAGTTTTTAGTGGATATAAAATACTTTAAAATAGAGAGAGAGAATTTATTATCTAAGAATTTAAGACCCTTTAATTTATTTCAGATAGGTAACTTTAAATATAAGTTTTCTTCCAATTCTCTTCTAATAATTTCTTATATTCTTTTCTTGCCTCCTCAATATTTTCTACACTGATCCCTTTCATAACTGGTTTATTAGATCTCTTATAAACACATTCATAACTTATCTCTATTGCTTCTATACACGGAGAAGAATTACTTATATGTTTAAATAGTTTAAATACTTTTGTTCTTATCCTATCTTTATTAATGAGAGTATATTCTTCCATTATTTCCCTTTCGATAAGAGATAATTCAAAAAAATACCACCAAAAACTAATAAACCTCCTACTGCAACAAAAGAAAGTAAATCTAATATTGATTTATCTGTATTTACTTTTAAAAATGTAAAACAAAAAGCAACTAAAGGGAATAATAATATCGCCTTAGGAATAAGTGATTGATGCCATTTCTTTAAAAAAGTATCTTCTTCTTCATTTAATTGTTGATATATCTTTTCTAACTTTTCTCTATCATCTTCCATTACTTTTTTGTTGGTGGTAATGAATTAATGTATCCATCAATTCTAACTCCTTAAAAAGTATATGGAGTGCCAGCCAGGTTATTTTTCTCTTAGGAGAGGGATAACCTATCGTTTGAATTTTCGAGTCAGTATATATTTTTTTAAAGTTTCCCAATAGCTATGGGCTTAATAGTGTTGCAAGTATTCATTCTTCAAATTCAGCTTCAAAACTTTTCATATCCTCATAGAGAGTATTAAAAGACTTTTCAATTAGATCTTTACCTTTCCTTGTAAGTTTCAAAAGTGTTCTTCTTTTATCTTTTGGATCTTGTTCTTTAGAAACCAACCCTAATCCTGCCTTACCCAGCCTATGATATCTGCTTATGTAATCTGTCATCCTTGAAGCACTAGCTTTACTCATATCAAAGTATTTTTCAATATCCTTCTTAGTACAATTTTGATAGGTTGCCACGTACCAAAATACTGCCATTGCCTGAAGTGGAACGTCTTGAGAATTATCTAACTTCATGAACATTGTGAGGACTCGCAAAAGGTTATATGATTCATTATCTATCTTTAATAAACCCTCTAATTTTGCTTGGGTCATATCTATTTCATACCTATATATATTTGATTAATTCTAATATTAAGCAAGACTACTTGTAAATATAGATCCATAAGTGGAATGATTTGATTACATGACCAATTTAAAAATATTAATTTAGGAATAACAAAATAAGAAATATAACTCAGTCTTAATCTTTAAAGAGAATTAATATAGGGGGCAAGATTATTTTTCATAAATGTCGCCACCAAAACAAATAATGAAAATATAAATAGCTGAACCATAAGCCAGGTAAATAATTTATAGTTTGGATTTTTGGTAAAAAGAGAAATATTTTTTGTAATAAGGGAATTAAGATGAAAAACTTCTGGAGTTTTTTCTTTAAATTTATTTTTTTGTTCAAATGAATCTTTATTTGAAGCTTTATCTAAAGACTCTACAAATTCTTTTTGTTTTTGAGAGAAATCATCATCAAGATTATCCATAGTCTTCATTTAGTCGATGAACTAATAGCTTAGTTTCATTTATTCATCTTAGAAAGGTTAATTTTTAACAACTCTAGGCTGAATATGTACCATCACTTTCTCTTCTGGCTTCAGCTAATAAAATCTCATGAAAAACCTTTTCGATCATATAAGCACTTTTTATCCCATAGCATTTTTTATTTGAACTTTTCTCTAAGTCTCTTTGACTTATGTAATTGTATTCACAACAATTACATTTAATATCAATTTTCTTACGTTTATAAATATCCATAGCCCTCTCAAAAATCCATTGCTGAACTCGTATATTTTTCCAACTGTCAAAATCAGACCATTCCGAAATATCCTTATCAAGAGTATCAATTAATCCTTCAACATCTCTCACCTCGTAAAGAAGGGCTTCTTCTCTTGCCGACTGCTTTATGCCGATCGTATTAATAAGATTATGGTTCATTTCAATGAGATCATAAGATGATTTTAAAAAATTAAATAAGTTCCTTAATAGCCTTAGATGGTCTTAGATAAGGATCTATATTTCTTGGCATTTCAAAATCCTTGAATTCAAAACCTGGGCCAACACAACAACTTGTTATTTTAAATTCTCCAGTACTTCTAGCAGCCTGCCAATTTCCAGAAGGAATTATTTTAATAGGATTATTTGAATCTAATCTTATATTTCTCAATTCTTTATTATTGTCATCTAAAAAATATAAAGTAAGGGGTGCCCCTTGAAGATAAATCCATATCTCATCGGAAGAATTTACTCGATGCCATTTACTTCTTTTATTCTCACAAAGTAGATAATAAATGCTAGTTATATTATTTCTTTTTTGACCATCATTTCTATTCACAAGATTTTCACTCCGTATGATTTCCCTAAACCATACTCCTTCAGGATGAAGAGATAATTTAAATTGATTTATAATTTCAGAAATACTTTTACATAATTTCACTTTGAGAATCTTTTAAAAGTAGTTTAATATTTTGATTTAAAGATTGACTATTAAGAAGAATATGAAAAAAAGAGATAGCTTAATTAGCAAGAATTAAATAATATTTAAAGCTTTCAATAGAAAAAGTTTTACCGATTTTTGCTCCAAGATATAAAGCTATAAAGAAAAGAAATAGTTTATTCATTTTTTGAAGCTTTAACTAATTTCTTATAATTTCCTCTAAGATGGGCCGTATAGGTGAAAAATTTCTTTTATTAAATTAATTATTTAAAATATATTTACTGTCACCAGATATACCGAAAAAAAGTCATAACCATATGCCTTTAAAATAACTTAAATAAGTTTCTCTAATACGAAAAATGCCTTATATAAGCGATTGACTTTCAATAATTTAATTTATGCACACATAACTGAGAGATCCACAAAATTCTTACTTTCATCTGCAAGTTCAGTCATTATCCTATCAAGCCACTCAGAAGTGCTCTCACAATAACCGACATTAACAACTGTTTTTGAGGTTGTTTTTTCTTGGTTTTTCATAAAAAATTTCTGATTTATTTTATAAAATACCTTGAAATTCAATCTATGAGAATAAGTCTTAATTACTATGACTGCAAAATAGTTGCATTTAATACAAATTACATATTTAAAAATATAAAAAAGACTAATTTCATTGACATTGACAATCAATCAAGTCTATTTAGAAAAAAAATTATCTGTTTTAATTGTGAATAACATCAAAATTGAAGAGTTAATAAAAGTAAGATTTGATGGAATTGCAAATAGACTAGGTCATTTAACAAAAGGAGAAGGCGAATCATTATTGCTAGAACATCTTGAGTGGATAGAAGGTGGGTGGGAAACAGAATAAATTTTATTTTTAAAAAATAAAAATAGAAAATGGTGGCTTTAATAAGATTAAAAAATAAGTTAGTTAATATTTATTCTTATTTTTTAATTTTTTATAATAAACCCTTTCAAAGTGATTGGTAATGTCCCAGCGGGCCTGGTCCTAATCCAATTTTATAAGATTTTATCAAGGATCTTTCAATAAATAATTTTGATTTTTGAATTGAATCTATAAGGTCAAACCCTAATGCTTGATATCCACAAATTGCAGCACTTAAAGTACATCCACTACCATGCGTATTTTGAGTATTAATAAATTTATTTATAAACCACTTTTTCACTCCATTGACATCAAGATAAAAGTCCTTCCCTTTCATATCTTTCAATCCACCGCCTTTGATTAAAACTGCTTTAGCACCAAGTTTAATAATATTTTTTGCAGAGTTCTCTATATCTTCCTCATTCTTAATATCCAAATTTGATAAAAGATTTGCTTCAAAAATATTTGGAGTTACTAAATCGGCAATTGGTAAAAGTAATTTTTTGTAAGCATTAATTGCAGAATCCTCAAGTAATTTAGAACCAGTTCTACTTACCATTACTGGGTCAATAACCTTTGGAATAGAAAAAGATTTCAGTTTTAAAGCTGTTTCATTAATAATACTATCGTTTAGCAACATTCCAGTTTTTAAAGATTTGATATCAAAATCTGAAAATAAAGTATCAATCTGGCTTGTCAAAGTATCCTTATTTACAGCTTCTACACATTTTACTTCTACACTATTTTGAGCAGTAATACATGTAATCACAGAACATCCATGGACTTTAAGTGCCATAAAAGTTCTTAAATCGGCTTGAATACCTGCCCCTCCTCCTGAGTCACTACCACCTATTGAAAGAGCAATATTAGAATACATAATTTTTGTAAAATTAAAAAACTTTCTTAGATTTATTAGAAATTTGAATAAGCATTAAAAAAATCTAATTCCAGTTCCATAGCTTTTTTATATAAATTATTTGCCTGATTAATGTCAAATGGTTCTTGGTAATTATCAATTATTTTTTCAAGAGATTTTGCTAGATTATCAAAACTTTCATTAGAGTAAGTAAGAATCCATTCTTTATAAGGATTATTTAAAATCATATCCGATAAATTCTTTCCTATCCAAGAATATAAACGCATGCAAGGAGTCATTGCAAACATTATTTCAACTGAACTTAGTTTTATGGAGACATCATAAAGGAAATCCGTGTAGTTCTTCGTCGCAGGTTTTATATAGTTAGTAGACAAATCAATCTCCCATTCTTTTGAATACGACTCATGAAGTATTAATTCATCAGACACACCAACTAAGAGTTGGCTTAAAGACTTAATTTCACTTTTATCTTTTGATTTAGAAATAGCTAATCCATATGCCTTAGCAAAGCTCTCTAAAAAAAAATAATCTTGAGCTATATAATCTTTAAAAATATTTCTTGGTAAATTTCCATTTCTTATCCCTTGAACAAATTTAGTGTTCAAGCTAAGCAAAGCTAGTTCAGAGTTATTTTCCCACAATTTTTTTGTGATTAACATTATTTTTTTATTTTAATTTAACTAAGAGTAGATTTTATTTTTC
Organism: Prochlorococcus sp. AG-686-P16; assembly: GCA_003208695.1. Lineage (GTDB taxonomy): Bacteria > Cyanobacteriota > Cyanobacteriia > PCC-6307 > Cyanobiaceae > Prochlorococcus_A. The sequence continues at coordinate 9,756 of QCVY01000002.1, forward strand.
TAAAAAGTAAATTAGAATTTTCTATAAATTTAATTATTTAGAAGAAATATCCATTTCACTCTTAATCAGTAGCTCTTCTGCATCAGAAAATATTTCTTCTGTTATTAATCCCCTTTTTTTTAATAAAGAAAGACGTTTAATACCTATTTCTATTGGCATTTCCTTACTCTTTTCTGCCATTTATTATTAGTCTTGAGAAGTTCTTTGCTGATTAAATAATAATTTCTTTAGACCAAAGAAATAAATAAATACCCCTAAAACAGCAAGCATAATATCAATTAAATAAATCTGGGTCATAAATAATTATTGTTCATAACTCATTTATAGCTGATAGGCATAATTTAAGATGTGAGTAATTCGACTTAAATGTAGATAATTTAAAACAAATAAACAAATAATAGGAACATTATTATGTATATTTTGGATTTTTATTATTAAAAAAGACTAATTATTAGAATGATTTTATACATCAATTATTATTCAATATTAGCTATAAATATACTAAAAAGGTAAAGCTATGTGGTCAAAAATTAGACTTACAATTTATGGAGCGACTTCACTAGCAGGATTAATTTGGCCATTTTATTTTATTCTTCAATTTATTAACCTAGTCAGGAATGGGAATATTCAAGGTTCTGTAATAGATATAGGAACCGCATTTTTTGATGACGCATGGATAACTCCTACTTCTGGATTTATATCAGCTGATACAGCAGTTCTTCTCATATCAATATTTGTATTTTATGTTGCAGAGGGGAAAAGATTAAAATTAAAATTATGGGGTTTTTATTTTCCTCTAACTTTTTTAATCTCACTTGCTTTTTCATTTGGTGCATTTATGTTTATGCGAGAACTAGAAATTAAAAAGGAAGATTAATTGAATTAAACTAATCGAAGATTATACTGATAGATTTCATAATTACACGCTCCCTTCACCTGAAAAATGTTTTAGATTAGAAGATGGAGATGAAATTTATATAAAAAGATGGATAACTAACGGCAAAATAAACGGGAAGCTTAAAGATGTTTTTGAGTGGATCGAAAAAAAATATTTAAGTAATAAAGAGGAACTAGAAAAAACTGACAAAAAAAATATGAAGAGATAGTTAGGAGATTTTATATAAAAAATTGGCGTATAATTCTTTTAATGAGTGAGTATCAAATTAAATATAGATACTATACAAAAGTAATTGAATCTATAAAGGAAAAAAAGTTTTTCAGGAAGGATAATAAAGAATTTGTAAAATTATTCCAAAAAGAATAAATTTTTTATTTGGTAACTAATCAAAATTTATTTTTTTATAATACAAATAAATTTTATAGATGAAAGATATAAATATACTATGGTTTAAAAGAGATTTAAGAGTAAAAGATAATGAGGCTCTAATTGAATCTTTAAAAGATAGAGATATATTACCTATTTATATAGTTGAAAAAGAACTATGGAGACAAAAAACTTATTCAGATAGACAGTGGCAATTTTGCAAGGAAAGCATTTTAGATTTAAGAAATTCACTTAAAAATATTGGTCAACCTTTAATAATTAGAACAGGTAAAGTTATTGAAATTTTTGATGAAATATCAAATATATTTAATGTGAAGGGTATATATAGTCATCAAGAAACTGGTGACTATTTTACATATAAAAGAGATCAAGAAGTTAGAAAATGGGCTTCAATGAAAAAAATAGTTTGGAATGAATATTTACAATTTTCTGTATTTAGAGGAAATCTAGATAGAAATAATTGGTCAAAAAAATGGAAGAAAAATATGGAGAAAAAATTATTATTAGAACCCTCAAATATTAATCCTATAGAAATTGATACTGGAGAAATACCACCAGATAATTTCTTTTGCTTTAAGGATGATTTATGTGAAGGAAGATTAAAGGGTGGGAGGGAGAATGGTCTAAAAAGAATGGATTATTTTTTTAGTAAAAAATTAAATTCTTACTCAAAAGACATTTCAAGCCCGGAGAAATCATTGAATAGCTGTTCACGACTATCTCCTTATATAAGTTGGGGATGTATTTCTTTGAAAGAGATTTTTTATAAAGCAAATTTAATTAAAAATACTAATTCTAAAATGTTAAAAAGTAGATTAACTTGGCATTGTCACTTTATTCAAAAACTTGAAAGTGAACCAGAATTAGAATTTAAAGAATTTCATCCATATTTTCAAAAAATCAGAAAAATAGATAATGATTTACTCCAATTATGGAGTGAAGGGAAAACAGGTTTTCCTTTCTTAGATGCTTGCATGAGATCTTTAAATTTTAATGGCTGGCTTAATTTCAGAATGCGTGCAATGTTAATGTCTTTTGCAAGTTATAACTTATGGATACCATGGCAAGATTCTGGTTCATTATTGGCAAGCAAATTTATTGACTATGAACCTGGAATTCATTGGAATCAATGCCAAATGCAATCAGGTACAACCTCTATAAATATAAATAGAATTTATAACCCTATAAAGCAAGGTAAAGATCATGATCCAAAAGGTACTTTTATTAGAAAATGGGTGCCGGAGATAAAACATTATCCTGATCACTTTATACATGAACCTTGGTTGATGGAAAAATTCAATTCAAGCGAATATTCAAATTCTCAATATGCAAAACCAATAATCGACCTCTCAAAAACCACTAAAATTGCCCGAAAAAAGATTCAAGAAATAACTCAAAAAGATGGTTATTGGGATATTTCAAAAAAAGTATATTTAAAACACGGATCTAGAAGAACGCCATTAATTAAGAGAAAAAATGATCCTAAAAAAATTAATATAAAACCAAAAAATGATCTTCAATATGAATTAAAAATTTAATTTTTTTAAGAAAATTAAAACCTTGAAAGCTATTCAAAAATTTATTTTTAAAAAGGATTTAAGTTAAAAAAGTTACACCTTGGAATCCACGATCATCAGTATCAAGCTTTAATGTATTATGGTTAATTATTATAAATATGAAGAAACCTACTATCGAGCTTAAATCGACAGAATTTACTGAAGTTATAGAAATCGAAAGAACAGTTACTCCAGACGAAGAGAAAAGAGTTGACCACGTTTTTGTTAGAAGAAGAAAAATTTGTAAGCGCCATCCTGAAGGGTTTGCAACCGAAGAGTATGCGAGATTTGATATTGAGTGGCCAGAAGAAATAAAAGAAGATATTAAAGAAGAAATAAAAGTTAATTCTTAGAAGTAATGTCCGATAGATTTGAATGGGACGATACAAATAGTTCAGGAATTTGGTGGAGTACTAATGTAAGCATTAGAGATGAATGCATTTTGCTTAAAGAGGATACAGAATGTGATGACTCTGATATCGTTGAGTTACTAAGAAGTATTGCTAAAAATATTGAAGATAATGGCCTATGACTATTGATAAATTTATTCTTAATAAGATTTGCCTAAAAACTTCCTAATTTTTCAACTGAATCTAATAATTTTAATGTGATGCCTTTTTCACTCATTGAATGACCTGCATCATCTACTATGATTAATTCTGAGTTTGTTAATTTTCTGCTAAGGTCCCAAGCACTCCTGACAGGACAGACTACGTCATATCTACCTTGAATTATTTTAGTTGGTATGTTTTCTATAATATTTATATTGTTCAAAATAAAATCTTCTTCCAAGAAGATCTTATTTATAAAATAATGACACTCTATTCTAGCAAAAGCATCTGAAAAGGAATTAGTTTTACTTTTTCCAACATCAATATCTCTTTTTATAAGATGACTTGTACAAAGTTCCCAATTTGTCCAGGCAGCCGCGGCTTTGGATCTAAGTTCAATATCTGGGGAAGTTAGATATTTATAAAAAGAAGCTATCAAATCAACCCTTTCATCCTTCGGAATTACTGCAATATACTTTTCAAACTCTTCAGGAAATATCTCACTTGCGCCATATTGATAAAACCATAAGAGTTCAAATTTTCTACATAAAAATATTCCTCTTAAGGTCATACTTAAAACTCTTGATGGATTTTTTATTGCATAAATCAAAGCTAGAGTAGATCCCCATGAACCCCCAAACAAATGCCAAGAATCTATTTTCAAATCAACTCTTAATTTTTCAATATCATTTACTAGGTCGCCTGTTGTATTTTCTCTTAATTCTGAAAAAGGTCTTGAAGAGCCGCAACCTCTTTGATCAAATTGAATAATATCAAATTTTTGGGGATTAAAATATCGCCTATATCTTGGCTGACTTCCTCCTCCAGGACCACCATGAATTACTAATACCTTTTTACCTTTTGGATTTCCAGATCTTTCCCAATAGATAGAATGAATTTTACTTACCTGTAAAAAACCCTTTTCTCTTGGTTCGATGGAGGGGAATAAATTTTTCTCTTTCATTTTATAAATATAATTTATTTGAAATTGAAAATTAATATTAACTAATAATAAACATTTATAATTATATAAATTAATAAAAAAAAAGAGGCCTGTGATAACAGTCCTCTTTTAGATTTCTTATTTCCTACTTTCAGGATTTATAATACATAATATAAAGTCCATTTATTCATGAGCTTTAAATACGTGGATAAGGGGATACATCTCGATAATTTTAGTCCTTTTTTGTCACTGGTAATTATAAAGCGAAGTCTTATCAGACTAATTGATTGAACTTTATTTATCGAGTAATCCCATTGTCAGGAATACGCTTCCTATATTTGTAAATTTGCTAAATTTCAGGCGGACTATCAATCATTTAGATTGCCTCCTAACTCAACATTTATAAATTACTACTATCTTGATTTCAAGTAAATCCGTAAATATGCTGATTTACTTTTTTATCGATTTGTACGAGAATTTTGATGCCTTGTTCGTTTTATGATATTTATCTAAATTGTAAATCTATACTTTTAATATTAAAGAAGTTTCTAGAAACCATAATTTAAGAGGCAGGAAATGATTTTAAATACAAATAGTATTCTCTTGTATTTAGGTTTTTTATCTTTTGTTCTAATATTATTTTCATTCTTTTATGAAATATATATTTTTAATAAGGCACCTTTTTTAAAAGATTCTCTTTATTCAAAGCCAATTAATGAGAGCCTATCAATTTTAATACCGGCTTATAATGAGGAAATAAATATAGTCAACTGTCTAAAAGCATTAAGTGAAATAAAAAAACCGTGCCAAACTTTTAAAATTTTAGTTGTTGATGACTCAAGTACTGATAATACTTATAATGAAGCTATAAAATGTAAAGATAAATATTTTCAAAAAAATGATGATATAGAAATTATTTCTTCTGGGGATAGACCAATTAACAAAAATTGGGTTGGCAAAAATTGGGCTTGCTATAAAGGATCAAAACAATTAAGCACTGATTGGATTTTATTTATAGATGCAGATGTCATAATTGGTAAAAATTGTATTTTCAATGCATTATTAAAATCTTGTGCAGAAGACATTGATTTATTATCTTTGGCTCCAAAAATAAATTGTAATTGCTTAGCAGAATGGATGGTCCAACCAATAATGACTAGTCTTCTTATGCTAGGTTTCCCAATTTCTAAAACTAATGATTCATCAAATAAAGATTCTTTTGCCGCAGGTCCTTTTATGCTATTTAAAAAAAAATCCTATGATCTAATTGGCGGACATCTTGAAACATATAATGAAGTCGTTGAAGATTTAGCATTAGCCGAAAAAATAAAATCAAATAATTTAAAATTAAATTTTTCTATAGCAATTAATGATATCTCTCTTAATATGTACAGTAACTTAAATTCATTGATTGAAGGTTGGAGTAAAAACTGGTTCTTAGGTCTTGAGAAAAACATTTTAAAATCACTATCGGCATCAATATTTGTATTTTTCTTGTATTCATTTCCTTTAATTTTATTTCTGATATCACTAATACAAATTAATTTTACAGATATTACAAAAATATACTTTCTAACTTTTCTAATTTCTTTTATATCTATTATTAGTTATGGAATAAAAAGGCTAATATTTAAGAATAAATTTAATATCCCTAACAATTACTGGTACCTCAATAGCATAGGAGGATTTATTGTAATTTATATTAGTTTTTTGTCTATTTATCGAACAGTTACGGGCAATGGATGGACTTGGAAGGGTAGAAAATTACATAAGAAATTCGATTTATAAAAGTTTTAACTTTCTTCAGTTTCATAAAGTAAAATACTTTCAATTATCATCCGATCACCATCTGTTAATTTATAATTTTCTATTTTCCATTTTGTAAACTTTATACAATCCTCAAGAGATGGATTTTCATTTCTACATTTTCGCCACTCTCTAATCCAATCTGCTAAAGCATATGTAATTTTTGTTGTAAGCATTTTTTACCAATCTGGATAAATTATATCTTGCTCTAATTAACCCCTTTTGTCATAAGTAGAAACCCGTGCCATACTGCTTTCAAAGCAATAGATAAAAATGGCTGAAGCAACTCAAAAAGCTTCTATTACAAAGGGTAAAGAGTCAGAGATAACTACTAAATATTCTATCTCATATATTCGTGTGAGTACGAAAAAACAAACCAAAGCCGAAGCATCAGGTATAGAAAGACAGGAGGAAGAATATCAAAGATGGCTATATGAGCATCCAGAATATAAAAATTTAGATGGAGTTGAATTTATAGATTTAGGAGTTTCTGGTAGAGGTAAAAATAGCGAAAAAGGTGCATTGAGTGTTTTTATTAAAGAAGCTGAAAAGGGTAATTTACCTCCTCATACTTGTTTGGTTTGTAGTGATATGAGCAGACTTACAAGAGAGCAGCCATATGAAGGTTTTACACTCTTAAAAAAAATATGGGATTTAGGGCATACATTTGCTTTCACTGAAGGTAGATGGAGAGGGGATGTTATTACAGGAAGAGAAAGAGGAATGTTTGGTCTAGTTGAAATAGCTATAGATACAGCTTCTACGGAATGGGAAAGAAAAAGAGATAGGGCTAATGGCTACCAAAATAAAATTGCAAAGATGTTGGAGAAGAGAGATTTATCTTTTTTTAAATCTAGAGTAGAAGGAACAAAAATATCTATGTATCCTTTTTGGCTTGGATTTGATGAAAAAATTAATGAATTTTATGTAATTGAAAAATGGGGGAAATTAGTTAAAAGAATATGTGATATGGCTCTTAATATGGGATCTAAAAAAATTGCATGGATATTAAAGCAAGAAGGGATTAAAAATGTACGTGGTAGATTTTTCGCGCCAAATACAATTAGACAAACAATATTGGATCATAGAGGTTTATTAGGAGAAAAAATTCATAACGGTATTACTTATAAAGGAATATATCCCCCAATAATTACCCCTGAGCTATTTGATTTAATACACTCTGCTAAAGAGAGTAGAAAACTAGATTATAAAAATGGCCCTAAAAGTAAAATGGTAAACCTTTTTCAAGGATTAATATTTTGTGCTGAATGTGGAGGTTTAATGCAAGTTGCTAAAAAAACAACATTTAAATGTAAAAAAGCTAATGAAAAGAATGGAGAAAAAATAGAGATTGAATATGAAAATATTTATTGCGATAGAGCCAAAACCAAAAAAACTTGTAAGGCAACTAACTCAGCTCCTTATATTCAAAAACATAGAGATATTGATAATGAATTATTAATTCTTGAAAAAATATCAAAATTTAGATGGGAAGAATTTTTTACAGATGAAAAGCACGATAGTGAATTAAATGCAAAAGTAGAGAAAAGGCAAAGATTATTGCATGACAGAAATAAAGTAGAAAAGATATTAGATAATCTTAAAAGATCAAATATTGAATATTTAAAACAAGGAAGAGTGGTGCCTATTGACCTTGATAAGTTACAGATAGAAGAACAGGAAAAGTATGATGAATTAAATAAAAAATACAATAAAGCAAAGCTAGATATTCAAAATTTAAAAAGGAAAAAAACAGGGAAAGAATTTAAAAAAGATATTCAAGAAAGAGTTCAGAATTTTATTAAAAAAGAAAGATTTATTCCTAAGAAAAGAGAAGAGTTTAATATTTGGCTTAAAGAAATAGGATTAGTAGTTACAGCAGATATTGAGATTACTGGAAGAAATCCAAGAAAGAGTGCTAACAAGAATTATTACTTTGATACTGGTGTTGGAATGTTTGATTTCTTTACTAGAGAATTTAAAGGATTAAATCAAGTTGAGGACGCTGCTAATGCTTTTGGAATGGATATTAAACAAGTTAGAAAAGAAGAAGCTATAAGAGAACAAATTTATAAAGAGCAAAGTTTAAAAGCTGGAAGAGATTTAAGATTTCATAAGCCTAAAAAAGAATTCAAAAAAATAACTGAAGAAGAATTTAGTAAACGAATTGAGGCAAAATTATGAGCACTTACCTAGAAGAACGAATTAAATACTATGACGAGGAATATCGTGCGGGGAGGGCTTTGATTTCTGATAAACAGTTCGACCAATTAGAAAAGAATCTTCTAAGGATTGCCCCTAAATGCGATTACTTTAATAAGCAAAATAATTTAATTTTACCTTCATAAGCTAAAGACAATATCCAAGAATTTTTAGACGGCATTTTATCTGATACTCGATTATTAATAGAACCTAAGATCGATGGAGTTGCTATTGCGATCAAATATATAGATGGCAAATTGGAAAAAGCTATAAGTAGGAAGGGACATGATGTCACAGAAAAAATCAAAACAATTAAAAGTATCCCCAGAGAAATCAGTATTAGATCAAATTTTGTGGTTCGTGGAGAATTATTTGCCAAAGAAGAAGAGCCCGCAACTAGCCAAAGAATCGCAAGTGGGTATCTCAGGAGCAAAAGCTACGAACCTAACCAAAAAATCACGTTCGCAGCCTTCCAGATCATCAACGGCAACTGCAACCAATACGAAAGTCTCAATTACCTTAGGAAATTGGGCTTCTCCGTACTTGAAAGTTATCAAGCAAATCGGACTTCTCAAATAGAAACTTATAGGCAAGCATGGAGGTCTAAAAAACTCTTTGCTGATATTCCTACTGATGGAATAGTTATAAAAATAAATTCTAGAAAATTACAATTATTAAGAGAAAAATCTTATAGTTGCTATCCTTTTTGGCAGATGGCTATAAAGTATTAGAAAATAAATTATTTAGAGTTATGGCGGAAGAAACAAAGAAAGACGAAAAGATAAAAGACACCAGAATGTTTTATAAAAAGAAAAGGTATATTATCCCAGTTGTTTTAACTGCTTTAGCTGCACTAGGTTCGATATGGACTCACAATAATATTTATCAACTTGTAGATGAATGTAATGATGGTTCGATGAAAGCATGTAAGGAGATAGAAAATGATTATGACTATACTCTTGATGATGAGGACGTACAATCTCGATTAACCAATCCATACTTAGTAGATAAAATAAACAAATTGAATGAAAAGCTAAACGAAGAGAATAGGAGGTATTCAGCTATGGGACGTTGCAAAAGGTATCTAAAAGCAAATATGAAAGATCCAGATAGTTTTAAATTAATTAATAGTGCAAGTGCTCAATTCAATACTGGAATTATTCAATACTCTGCTACTAATAGTTTTGGTGGCAGAGTACAAGATTCATATAAATGTTTTGAGCCAAAGTATTAGTGGATGAATAACGATCTTAAAAAAGGTTTTTTTAATGGCGTAGGCGGTTTCTTAGGCGTAATTATTATTCCTTTAATTGGTTTAGGGATATGGAAAGTCTCTCCTTTAGCAAAGTCTTTATTTATAGGAATATTTGACCCTGAATTAAAAGAGTTTAGGCAATGTGAGAATAAAGCTTATAAAGATTGGTTGGTAACTCTTATAAGTTCAGATTATAAAAAATTTGAAAGAATACAAAAAATTCTGAAAGAAAATCCCAAAAGTGATAAAGCAAAATTAGAGAAACTTTTTAAAGATATGTACTTCGTTATATACAGACAGGGAATATGTGGAATGAATAGAACTGAAAAGAAAAGTTATGGTGTACAAGGTTATTAAATGAAACGCTTAATACTTGCACCGTTAAAAGTTAGTAATTGACAGTCGATCTAAAATAAGGGGCAATTAGCAAATTAATAAATGGAATATACAAAAGAACAAATTATTTATATACAGGAAAATAAACCAGAATTTGTATTAAAAGAAGTCCCTTCACTTGATTTTGTCGTAGTTGAATTTCTTAAAAAATATGAGGTTTTTGTAAAGCCTATGACTTCAGGTTCAAGAAATGTTGGAGAAGATGTTGCCTCTGGAGTATTAACTGGATTAGCTGGCCCAGATGTTGGATTAGATGCTTACGGAGTGAGTGGTCAAAAGAAACAAACTGCAGTTCAAGAATGGACACAATGGAAACAATGGACATTAAATCATAAAGATTTTGAAGATTTTAGAGCAAAGAAAATAGATGAACCCAAGGCTTTAAATATGAAGGTTTTAGAGAAATTAAAAGATCCAATGGTGCAAAAAGAGTTAGAGCCATTAATGGAAGCCTTTGGTAAAAAAGATAAAGCAGCAAAGAAAGGAATTATTATTGGTTTAATATTATTTTTTGGAATTTTTGGTGGTTTAAATATCTACTTCTTATTAGAAGATAATCAAATTTTTAAAAATAATAATAGGTCTAGTTATGTCCCTAGAAACTTAGATATTAAATAAAACGCTTACTACTTGCACAGCTTGTTGATAGCTGCTCTAAATAAGAAATAAATAAATTAGCTTATGTCAATACAATTTATTGAAGAGTTTGATAATGCATCAAAAAAAACCGCCCCTGGTTCAAAAGGAATAGCCATTTTAAATATTTTGATTGTTATTAGTTCCATAATTGCCATACCTTTCACTTGGGGATTTAGCCTTTTTAGTTTATTCGCAGTTCCTATTTATTCAGCATTACAATCAATTGCTAATGAAACATATAGAACAAGATTATTTACTGAAATTCAAACTCAGATTATTGCTGAAAAAGAAGGATTATTTAAAAAACCTCGTATGAGGAGAATAGCTCGCTCAGCTCCAATTTATGAAGAAGAACTGATAGACGAAACTGACGATATTGATGAAGAAAATTTAGATGATGATATTGATAAATAAAACCCTTACTAATTGCACAGCTTTATTATTGTCAGATCGCTATTAAGTATTAATGGAACTTGAGAAAGGAGAAATAATTGAAATTCCAGTAGAAAATCCTACTAATTTCACAAATCCAAATCAACCAGACATTGAGATTATTGTTTTAAGTTTTACTGTAGTTTTATTAATATTGGCTATCTATATTAAAAATCGGCATTAATACCGATATACAGAAAAAAATAATCATAGTAATTTCATCTTGATCTAACGGATCTAAGCTAAAAATTCTGAGATTGTTTCCATTTAAAGGCTGGATTACAATCTCTTTTTTAATGTAGAGAGCTAGGACTGTTTGCATGACAGTACACCTATTAATTAATGAGACTAGCCAACCTATTTACCGTACTTTTCACGTCTTAGGTTAAGACTAGATTTTCAAAAACAACCAATATTTTGTCCAATATTTTCTAACATTATGTCCAAGACGTATGAGACCCGCTAATAGTTAGTAATTGACAGTCGATCTACAATAAGGGGCAATTAGCTCCCTTTTTTTATCTTGCTATATGTATGAGTATTTTTTAAAAATCATAATTATATTTTCTGTTATTTCTCCTCTTAAAATTTATGCTTCAACCGATGATAAGAAAGTAGTTATTACCCTCACAAATGGGGATATATTGAATGGAACTTTAATTGAAAGTAAAAGTAACAATGATGTAAAAACATTAGATCATCCACAATTAGGAGAGCTTACTATTAGTGAATCAATAATCGAAAGTTTTAAGTTAGATGGAAAAGCTACTGAAGATAAAACTAATAGCATCGCTGATACAAATACTGCCACTTTTTCAATTTCTAAAAATAATATTTCAGAAGTAAAAATTAATGATGAAATTTCGAAATGGAGTGGATCAATAAGTATCGGTTTAGATAAGGATATTGAATATGAAGATTTTTTTAAAAGAACATTAGGTTTAGATTTAAGTATTGATTTAACTAATGAAAAAAGTATCTATACAAATACCATTTCATTTGATTGGACAAAAGATGAATCTCAATATGAAATTGGAGGATCATACTACGTGAGTGATTCTCTTGAAATTGATCAAAAAACAAGTATGGATACAAGTAACAGAAATATGGAAATATATTTTTCTAATAATTATGACTATAACTCGGATGCGTCCTATGGTAAAAATTCATTAATTTCATCTATTGGTTTAACCAAAGGATTTTTTGCCTCAGATGATACTTCTTTATCAATCTCTGCTGGACCTGCTATACATTTTGTTTATGGAGGTAATGAATGCGATATAACTACTGACTGTGGTGAAACTTATCTATCAAGTGTTTTTAGCATTAATTTTTCAAATAAACTAAGTAAAAAATTTGAATTAGAAATCAATAATATTTTTACTTCAAGTTACGCAAGTACTGCTATTTATGGAAATGAATTATCAACTACCTTAACTTTTAGACCAAGTGATAGTTCTGGTTTTAATACTTCTTTTGAATATCAAAATGATTATAAAGAGTTTAGTAACCCAAAATTTGAAGATAAATATTCTTTAAATGTAGGTTATGATTTTTGATTATTTTGATTCCTTATAATATTAAGCTTACTAATTCCACCGATTTAGTTAGTTTTTAATTATTTTGCTATATCTATATAAATTATACATTTAAATGAAAATATTATTATTGCTTCCTTTGTTATTAGGTTTCTCAGTTCCAGTTCTTGCACATAACGAAGCTAATGGAGGTCTAGTACCTCTGCCAGGAATGGGTGGAATGCCAGGAATAGGTGGAACGCCTAAAAAGGACTGTCCAAGTGGTCCTACATTTAATAATCAGGGGAAAAATCCTCTAACTAAACAAATTGTTGATTATAAAGGAAGAAGATGTTCTTCAGCTACATGCATAACTGTTCGAAATGGAGATAATTGGAAAGGAGTTTGGAGTTGTTCAGGTAGACCAGAATAATTATCAAAAATTGATTTAGTTGTAGTAGGTTGTCGATCTACAATAAGGGGCAATTAGCTCCTTTTTTTAATGGTTATGTTTGTGCATATAGCATGGCATCCACTTATCACCCATTTGATGAGCTCCTTTACATTTAAATTTATAAGCTTCTTTTACAGCCTGTTCTTTTGTATCAAATAACATTGGCATTTTCATTTCTTTTTCAACGGTTTTATTTGAACAACTTAACGAAAAAATTGACATAAAAAAAAAGGGAAGAAAAGAAATAAAGTGTTTCAAAATTAATTTATAAAATCAAGGCAGCTTAGTATTAAATATCTTTCGAAATATTTTAAAAATTGATTTCTTTACAAATATATTGATTGACAGTCGATTTACAATAAGGGGCAATTTTCTGAAGCCTCGAATGAAAAGTTTGATAAATTCCCTTTATCAGATGGTTATGTAATACGTAATACCAAAATATGATGGTTTAGCACTTGATTTATTAAAAATTGAAGCTTGTAAGAAATATGCAAAATTTGAAGATTAAATAAAACTCTTACTACTTTGACTGCCTAATAATATTATTTCTTCTAACTTGAATATTCGCTTTTATCTTTTCTGCAAGAGTTGGAAGATTTGGTGGTTCTAATATTAAAAAAACTCTTCCTGATTTTTCTAAATGAATATAGTCTTCTAATACATCTCTATTAAGTAATCTATATAAAGTTTTGGTGCTTTTGTAGCCTAACTTTTTAGCTGTTTGGCTGATTGTATATGCCTCAAAATGGAAAGATATTGGTTTCATCTTACATTATTTACATTAGGTGAGATCAATTGCCATAAAATGATTCTAGCCCATTCGCCTTATCAGGAAGTTGTAAAAGCATGTCTATATACAGCGGGTAGTGCCTAGGGAGATTTTGCCGTACGAAATCACTCACAGCCTGAACACCACAAAGAACCTATTTTCAAAATTACTATTGTCTTATGTCTTACATCTTTCCTAATAACTTCTAGAAATTATTAATACAAAGATAATTGTTTTTAGGAAGAATAGATAAGACATAAGGCAACCTCTGAAATCCAAATCGCATCATTTCTTTTGGTGTCATAGAGAAAAATTATTCTGCTAAGACACATAAGTCACTAAACCTCTTGATTTCCTTTATCAGGCAACTGTGTAATTCTTGGTTTCATTTCTATTTGTTCAATAGTCCATTCTGGATGAAACCAATAATAAGTCTTTTTTCCATAAAATCTATATTGCTTCTTATCATGTCCTAACTTTCTCAAGCAATCTGCGACCTCTTTTACATCTTTATCTCTTACTTGCTCATCATTTCTACAACCGCTATTAACCAAAGCTTGAACAGTCGTAAATCTATATTTATTATGCTCTTTATTAGTCCATTCTTCTATTCGTGAAAAGAAGGGATGCTCTGCTTCAAAATTTAAATTTCTGATATTTATTTCCTTTTTAAATTCATCCTTTAAATCTAATATCATGCCTTCTTTATAAGCCAAAAGAGCAGCTTTCCAAATTCGATCTCTATCTTTTAAAACCTTATTATTATTAATTAAATTACCTTCTAGATTGATTACCCAAAACCTTCTAGAGCCAGTTGGATCATTTAGAAAATCGTTCCTATTACAACTTGAAACCATTATTAAAGGTCTTGGATAAGCCCCAATACTCCTTCCATAAGGTCTTCTAAATGTATCAACAGGACTTGATAAAAGAGCTTTTAATGATGCCGCTTTTTCAGAATTTGGTGAGATCCTATCAAGTTCAGCAATTTCAAAAATCCAACATCTTTGAAGAGTCATTGCTAGGTCTTGATACTTTGGTTGCCATGTATCAGCAAAGAAATCGTCAGAAGCTAAATATCTCCAAAAAGTAGATTTTCCGGTTCCTTGCTTACCAACTAATACACAACAATTATCAAATTTAACACCACGATTTTTGACCCTTGCAACTGCTGAAATAAGAGTCATTTTTAGCATCTGGTTGAATAACTTAGATTCAGTTCCTAAGTAGTCGCTTGCAATTGTTTCTATGTCAATTGGTTTAATTGATTTATCTGATGTAATTCTTTCTAGATATGCATTGACTGGATGATATGTATTTTGACGAGCAGCTGTTAATAAACCATCAAAAGCTGCGTCTTTTCTAATGTTATAACCATACATATTTAGATAAGTTGAAAAATCCTCAATCATATCTAAAGGAATAGGCAATTTATCAAATTCAGGTTCTAAAGTTAAAAGATTATAGGTCAATCTAGAAGAACAATAAGTAACTAAAAGTTCTACAAGATCACCAGAATCAATCTTCTTTTTTCTATTCCCTTCAAAGCCTTTTGGGAGTTTTATCTTATTAAGAAAACCAGTATTAAATCTTATTTTCTTTGGAATAGGTTCATTAGTCATATAGCAACCAAATCTTTTTTTTATAAATCATTAGAGAACCTCTTTATGCCTTTTCAGACAGTCTTTGATTAATGCCCTCATTAGCTCTGCCTTTGTACACTTGTAATGCTCAGATAATTGACCAAACTTTTCAAAAGTAAAATCATTTACTCTGCATTGAAGTGTTGGCGTCGCATCCACTTTTTGTGTTCTCTCCTTAACATCAAGCAACATAAAATTAAATTAAATTTACTACGAACTTATTATTGTTTCACTTCAAATACATTGCAAGAACTAGTTTTTCAGAAAACTACCAGTCTGGATAAATGTGGCCAAATGGGTCTTCTCCAATTGGTTCCTCATGAAATTCTCCCTTTTTTAAACCTTTTTCGTATTGATCAATAATTTTCTGATAGGAGTGTATAGAGGGTATTAAATCTCCCACGTAGTTAGGTTCCATAAATATATTATAAAAATTATCTTATTAATCACTATATATAGATATCACATAAATCATGAATTACAAATTATTTACCCATCGCTCTTCTTAATTTTGCAGCTTCATCTAAACCCTCCATTATTGTAAATGTAGAATTCTCAGTTGCTTTTTTTCTCAACTTTGAAAGTTCTCTATATTCTTCAGATTCAAAAGCTTCAACTGCTGCTCTCATGGAAGGAAATTCACAAATAACGGCTAAATTAGAATCCTCAGTTCGTTCCTTACCTAACGGTTCTGTATCTTTTGCAAATACTTCCCCACTAACTTCTTTTAGCCATGGTCCAACTTTATTTACATACTCATCAAATAATTCCTGGTTAATTATTCTTGCTGTTGATATCCAGTAGCCTTTTGCTCCTTTTTTATCCATAAAATAAAAATAATATTTAAACTCAATTTAAATATAATTTACTTTTTAGGAAGGATCTTTATAAAAATTTTTATTAATGTAATATATTTTTTTTGAAAATAATAATTGAATATAAAACAAGATAGACTTAACTTCTATAAATAGCACTAGTTATTAATCTATATCTAATATGGATTTCATCAATAAGAACAAGATCCTTACAGTTATGGCTGTTATAGCAATTTTATCCTTTGTTCTAGAAAAAACAGGGATTATTCACCCCTAAAAATTATTTAAACCAAATATTTCTATATAAAAGAATTTTAATTAATGAAATAAATAAACCACAAGAATTGCTGCAACAATTAGTATTGGAGATAATGCTGTAAACATTAAAGTCTTGAAATTAAGTCCCATTACATTTAAATAAATATACAAACTAAGTAAATAATACTTTTAAGTATTGGCAATAAGTAGAATTTACATTATTTAGATATGCAAAAAAAATGAATAAAAAAAGATACCAAGAAGAGTATGAAGAAGGTTCTAATTTACTTTGGCCTAGCGAAGAAGAAGATAAAATTACCAGAAAATTTTATAGAGATTTATCACACCTATCTAAAAAAATAATTCATAATGAAAATAAAAATAAAAAGTTAAATTTATTAAAACAAATTTTTAGAGTTTTTACTGGAAAGGGAGGTTCGTCAAAAAATATAGATCAATCGTTAAGAAATTTTTAGCTTGATTAATTTATTAAATAAAAGATTATGTCTAATCCAAACAAGAAGAGTAAAAAAAAAATAAACAGTATTTTTATTTTTAAAACTAAAATTTTTGTAACCATAGTTTTCATCCCATTACTT
The DNA here is from genome assembly GCA_003208695.1 of Prochlorococcus sp. AG-686-P16. Taxonomy (GTDB): domain Bacteria; phylum Cyanobacteriota; class Cyanobacteriia; order PCC-6307; family Cyanobiaceae; genus Prochlorococcus_A. Next base: position 26,879 of record QCVY01000002.1, read on the forward strand.
TACTTATTAGGTTGGATATTTTCACAATCATTTTTATTCTTAAGTTTAAGCAAAGAAGCTTTATCCTTAATAGGAACAATATTTACATTCTTATTATTTATTTTCTTAATGCCTGCATGGTTTAATTTTCGTTGGGAAATAAAAAATAGCTGGTCAACACTTGGTATAAATAATAAAACTTTAATGAATAATATTTTATCTTTTTCTCAAGGAATTATTTTTGCTTTAATATTATTAATTTTAATTTTGGTACCGTTACTTACAAATAACTATATTGCTTTATCAGGAGTATTGTCCTCTGACATAATATTAAATGGGATTTTACTTACTTTTGGCATTGGGTTTGCTGAGGAAATAATTTTTAGGGGATGGCTTTTAGAAGACTTAAAACTTCAATTCGGAATAAAAGTTGCCTTAATAAGTCAATCTATAGTTTTTAGCCTTGTTCATATTGGATTCAAGATGCCATTTTGGAATACATTAGGAACTCTTATAGGTTTATTCACCTTAGGAATTCTTTGTTCAATAATAAGATTAAAAGATGAAGGATCATTGTGGGGAGCTATTGGTCTTCATGGTGGACTTGTCGGTATTTGGTTTATTTTAAATAATGGTTTAATAAATGTATCTAAAGAAGCACCTGGGTGGTTGGTTGGTTATGGTACTCCTAACACAAATCCATTAGGTGGTTTCTATGGGATTTCATTATTGCTGATTTCTTGCATTTTTTACTTTTTTAAATTTAAGAATCAAATATTCAAATTTATAAAGTAAATAGGAATGTTTTTTAAATTTATATTAATTTCGCTAAAGTCAATAATGCGTTGAGACTTTCTAATCTTTTTTGAGCTTGAATTATCATTCTTTTGGAATCCGGAACACAATCAGCCTGTAATGATAATGCATAATAATATTCATCATTAGTACAAGCTATGCATTTTTCAATCTTTGATTTTGAATCAGAATTAATCATATCAAGACTATCTATTAATTTTTTACCCACAATTTGCAAAAGGAGTTGATTAAAAGCTTGTTCTGATGAATAATTAGCCAAATTGAATTTTTTTTAATGCTAAGCATTGTACAAAAAATTGCTATATAAAATAATAAATTAACTTATATATTCGTATGTAATATATCGTTTGATTTTATAGAGATGTTAAGTTTTCTTTTAAATAGATATAAATACCGATGTCTTTTATTTGAGCAATTGTCAGATTAAAGTAAAGTTTAAATATTAAATTATGAACTTAGAGGCAGGATTTAGATTCATTATTTTGTTGTTGTTGTTTGGATCTACTAATTATTTGATGATGCTAAAAAGATATGAAAATGACCTCAATAAAAGACTAGTTATGCAAAAGAAAAGAATTGCCGAATTATATCCTAAAGGAACTTTTATAAGCGTATAAAATTATAAATAAAATATATTCATAATTTAGTTTTTAAATTTTCAAATGATATTGGAAAACCTTTTTAAAATTATAAAATTATTTTTTTGAGAAGTAAATTTATTTTTCAAAATTTAAAATTATTTTCAAAGCAAAGTTTATTTACCATTTTGGATTAGTTTTTTGCCATCCTTTATTTATTAAATTTTTCCAAAATAATCTTGCATCTTCTATCTTCATTTCTCTTCTTGTTTTCATTAAAGGGGGATTTTCACCATGACTACCCATGACAATGCCCTCTTCAATAAACATAGATTTGATCAAATCCTCTTTATTTTCCTTTTCTTTATAAAAACGAATTACTCCAACAGAGTTAGAATCAATTAACCAAAAATCATTTTCTTTTTTCATTTATTTTGAAGTTTAATGAAAAGAAATCACATCAAAGACATATATAAAATAATCTAATTAAGACATTGAAAGAAAAAATATATTTAAATCAAAATTAATTAATATTTACTCTGTCGATTCTTCTTTAATTCGCCCCGTTTTTTTTTGGAATCAAGCCTTCTATTCTGAGAAGCTTTAGATGGTTTAGTAGCTTTTCTAACTTTGGTAAAATTTTTTAATGAATTTCTAATTAATGAGCTAATTCTTGCTATAGCTATTTGTCTATTAAGTAATTGATTTCTTTCTTCCTGGACGGCTATACATATACAATTATTGACTAATTTAGTTTTCAATTTTTTCGTTATAACTTTCTTTTGATAATCATTTAAGACTTTTGATTCTTCGATATTAAAAATAATTTCTACTCTTGTATTAGTTTTATTTACTTTTTGACCTCCTGGGCCAGATGATCTAGAAAAACGCCATTTTAATTCTCTTGAAGGAATTACTAATCTGGTAGTAATAATTAAATCCATTTTTATCTCTAAAACATCCTCAGCTCATATCCAAATATACTTTTAGATTATAATACCAATTAAAAACAGATCGGTAAATACTGGCCGGTTTAGTTAGGTAAACCGAAATTCGGTGTATTTGCCGTATAATTTTCTTCGGTTTGTATCCTTACAACATTCAAATATTTGTAAGATATTTGATTTGTACTTAATTCAAAGGTCACTATGTATTCAATGTTTGATCTTCTTTTTGAAACTCCTTCATATCGTCCAGTATATGTTATTTCTGATACCGAGATGAAAGAACTCAAGAAAAACCATCATCAAGAAGAACTTGATGAAATCACAACACAAAGAAAAAGACTTGAAGATGCTTTTAAATCACAATTAAAACATCTTGAAGAAAGGGAAAAAGAAGTCAAGAATGAGCTTAAAATAATTTCCGGAACTAAAGGAAAAGGATAGTTTTTTTTCAAAAAAATTATTACTAAAAAGACGGTTATTTTTAATCGTCTTTTTTCTTAATTAATTTATAAATTTTTTTTAACCACGAATTCATAAAATATTATCCATAATAAATAAATGAATAATAAGAAAGAGCAGATAAGAATGTTTCTACCTTTCAGTTGGGTAATTTGTGCTGTTATTTCTTTCGCATATATAAATTCTCATTTAATTAACACTTAGGTTAAATGGATAAATTATCAAAAGAACAAGTATTAGCTTCTTCAAGCGGATGGGTTGCATCTCTATTAAATTTCTTACCTGGAGTTGGGACTGGTTATCTATATCAGAGAAGGTGGTTACCATATTTCATTACTACTGGAGCCGTAACAGCATGGTTTGTTCTCGGAATAATTTTGCAAGGTGATAAAGAGCCAAGTCAAACAGAACAATTAATAGGTATCTCAGGCTTATTTCTCATATCAATAATAACAGTAGTGGAAGCTAACTTAGCTTCTAAGAAAGCTGTAAAAATAGCTTCTATTAAAAAAGAAGAAGTAAAAACTCCTGTAAAAAAAGGATGGTTTAAATAAATCCTACTAATTGTAGAAAAATAAAATTTCTTTTTCTTTTAGGCCTTCCCAACCAGAATCAATTAATAATTGATCTAGGGTACCTTTATCAAAATGCTTAGAACCTGTTTTAACGCATCTATTCCTCATTGATTTTTTAACTCCGCTTCTTTCTCTTTTGTTTTCTTCAATCATAATCCTGTTATAAAGCTCAAGCATTTTAGGTGGTATTGGAGTCCCATCTAGGTCAATACCGTTTTCAATTGCTTCATCAACTGCTTGCATCCCTATTTTTTTCATAAAGTTTGATTTATTTATAGAGAATATCCTATAAGAAAAGATATTGATTTCTAAGGATTTGAATAATTAATTTACTGATTTTGAATTTCCTTTAAGACTCTTATTGCCTCTTTAATGTGTTCTGGGCCATTCAACAAATCTCGAAAGATATGTTTAACAAATCCATTTCTATCAATCACATAGGTAACTCTTCCATCTAATAGCCCTAGTACTTTGGGTACTTTGAAAGCTTTTCTTAATGAATCATTTTCATCACATAGCAAAGGATATTGTAATTTATTCTTATTAGCAAATGCCAAGTGACTTGAAGAACTACCATTACTCACTCCCCAGACTTGCGCACCAAGGACTTTAAAAAGGTCATACTTATCTCTAAATCCGCAAACCTCTATCGTGCATCCTGGGGTATCATCCTTTGGATAAAAGAATAAAACTAAAGGAGTTTTTAATCCATTATTTGTCCTTTTAGTCCCATTCTGATCTAGTAAAGAAAATTGTGGTACTTTATCTCCAATCTGCAAAATAGTTTATGTAAATCTCCATCTTAGAAGCAACTAATATTTTTCTGTGACCAAAAACAACAAAGTTTTGGATAATTTTTCTAAAATTGTTCTAAAAGAGACTAAAAGAGACTAAAAGATTCTTCTAATTAACTAATGTTATTGAATATATCTATTCTCATGGAATTTGCCATAAGTAGTTTTTTATTTCTCATTCTCTTTGTCGGAATACTTTTTAATTTAAAAATAACTAACAATAAGAGAGTTAATGAAATAAAAGAAAAATAAAAAAATAATAATAATTGGAATAAATAAATTTAAGATCTCTAAAAATGATTTTTAGAATTTTATATTTTCATTTGGGGTAAATACAGAACAATAATTACTTACAATATTTTGTAAATCAATTTCGGAAGAACTCTTAGATTCTAATTTTAATTTATCTATGGCTTCTCTTGAATCAATCTCCCTAAGACGATATCTAGCACATGTATCGAGTACTTTAAACATTTTTGTAGTAACTGCCATTGATGAGGGTATAAAGGCTAATAAGAAAAAAGATGATAATAAAATTTTCATTATATTTTAAAAAGTAAATTACAGTTTTGAAATTTAGTTAGGTTTAAACAAAGCTTATTTTTAAAGAATAAGGAAGCCAAAAATAATTGGGATAAAATGTGGTTAATTATTAAAAAATTTTAACTTGCTGTTAACCAAAAATTTTTTATTTATCATTTTCATCCCATACAGTTTTGATATAAAGTTAGTTTTATCTGATAAATAGATTTTGAAACTAATCAAACAAATTATTAAAAGACATAAAATACTTATTAAGTGGTACCAAGAAAAATTAAAATTAAGTGATTATCAACTCCTTTGGTTAGTTTTTTTTAAGGGCGTAATAATTACGATTATTTTTTATAAACTTCTTTGAAGAGTAACAAAGCGAGTTTATAAAAAGATATTTTCAAATCATTAGATTATATTAATAATAGATTTAACAATGAATTAAATAGACTTCTATCATGAATATCTTTGGGGTCGGTTTACCAGAAGTAACAGTAATTTTAATTCTAGCTCTATTAATTTTTGGTCCTAAGAAATTACCAGAATTAGGAAAACAACTTGGCAAAACATTAAAAAGCTTAAAGAAAGCATCGAATGAATTTCAAAATGAGATAGATCAAGTAATTAATGAGCCAGAAAAAGAAAATTTACCAAATTCTCCTCAAAAAAAATTCATAAATGATCTCGATCAAGTTACTAAAGAATCAGAGGAAAAGGATTTCTTAGAATCAGATAATAATGATAAATGAGATAATTCAGAGGCCAATTACGCCTATAGAAGAATTTGAAATCGCCTTAAATAAAGCAAAACTTTCAGATGAAGATTATGAATTGATTGACTACATCAGATACACTAGTGTTTTTACCCAACCAAGTCTTGTTAAAGATTTAAAAAGGCCATCCAAACCACCTCTACTTACGAATCTTTGCCAAATATGCAGGAAAATTGGATCAGAGATGCCTGAGCACTTTAAAAAAGTAATTGATTGGTCAATCCAAATGAGTGAACATAATACAAGATGGGATGGCCATCTAATTTGTGCAGAGGCATTAAACGTAGATAATATCCCAATAAGTCCTTCACATGGAACATCTTTATTTGATGTTCTTGTAGTACACAAAGAATTATTTCTCGGATTTGATTAGCTAAAGATGTTAATCATCTAGCGGAATTGAATCGGTATCAATTACGTCTTTGGAATCTTCATATTTACTTCTCTTAGTATCAATCCAGTTATTAATAGATGCCACAACTGGAAGGGAACCTCTATAAATAAAAATTGAAGTTGGCAAAGCACTCAATAATCCAACCAAAGGATTTTTGAAAAGTAATCTTCCTGCTTTGATATTAAATAAAATTATAAGAATTGATGGAACCAAAACTTTAATTACTGTTTTTGAAGCCTCAATCCAACCGACACGATATATCCACCATATCAACACTATTCCAACTACATATAAAAATAGGTAAGTCATATATTTAATATAGTATTTATTATATTTATTTGGTCTTTACAAAAAACAATTTAATTTTTTCTAAGGCTTTAATAAAATTACTCGTAAACGTTAAAATGAGTTTCTCTGAAATAAGAAAATTTTTAAAACAAATGCAGTCAGAAGATAATTTAAGAAAGGAGGTTACTTCTTCTGCAACCGCCGATGATGTAGCACTTATTGCTCAAAAACTTGGATATGGTTTCTCTGGTGATGATCTTTTAAGATTTAATGGCCAAAAAGTAGATAAAGTCACCGTCAGAAAAGTTGATCACCCCGGTGAATATCACTGAATGTTCAAGACTTAATCCAAATTGCGAGTCCTCCGCCTCTTCCTCTTGCACACATCCAATTTTTTTC
>QCVY01000003.1 GCA_003208695.1 Prochlorococcus sp. AG-686-P16
AGAGTAATCATTTGGTTGCTAAAATTAGATGCAGCAGCAAAGGTTATTGCTTTGCTGTTAGAGAAAATAACGATGAAGATATTTATATAAAAGAGAATTTACTTAACTATGCCTGGAATGGAGATAAAGTTTTAGTAAGAATAATTAAAGAAGGTGTAAGAAGAAGATCACCAGAAGGAGTGGTGGATTGCATACTTGAAAGAACAAATCAAATACTGCTGGCAAAAGTTGAAATAATTAAAGACGAAGTATACGGAATACCTATTGATGACAGAATCCTATCTAAAATAAAGCTTCCCAAAAAAGATGAAAAATATAAATATATTATTGAAAATAAAAATATAGTAAAGATTGAAATTGACTTATTCCCAATTGGCCAACAAGAAGGTATTGGTCATGTCATAAAGGAATTAAAATTAAATAATAACGAAAAGCTAGATACAGATTTCGTATTATCTAAAAGCAATATTTATAAAATTGATAACTTTCAAAATCCAAAGCTTACTTTTGTCAATCAACATCAAAGATTAGATCTATCAACAAAAAATTCATATATGTTCAAAAATTGGAATGATGAAACTTCGCCAATACTACCAATTTTTCAAATAGATAAAAATAAAAATAATACCTATAATCTTTGGTTACACACCAATACAATTGCAGAAAGATTAGATCTAAGCAATAAGAAATCTATACAAATGTTCTTTGATAGATTTGAGTCATTTCCCGTACTAGAAAAATGGCAAAACTACCTTAGTGATGAAATATGTAGTGCAGCAAAATTTAATACAAACGAAATAAATGATGCTATTAGTTTGTGTATGGAAATTAATAGTGAAAATGAAATTATTAATTGGTCATTCCATTTAACCAAAGTGAAATGTTCCCTTTTAGTCGAAAATCAACATATAGATGCACTTCTATCAAGAAAGAGTAATGCTCGAATCACTTCAAGAATACTTAAACCAATTAAAGACTACATAGAAGATTTAGAGAAGATAATAGAGATTTCAAAAGAATTTAGAAGAAGACAATTATTGAATGGGAAAATTGAATTACCTAAGTCAAATAATAATATTGAGTCTTTAAAAGAATTAACAGTTCACAACCCTGGTGACTTCTCAAAGGAATATTTTGAACCATTAAATAAAAATGACATCCAAACATATCTTTCTCCTTTGTTGTACGAGGGAAATTCAATATGGTACAACCATTCAAAAAATTATGGTTTAAATAATGCATCATATATTTCTCAAAAATTAGATTATATAAATGTCGCTGAAATTATCAAAAATTCAGAATTAATTGATAGTAAAATCCAACTTAATGAAAATGGGAGTCTATCATTTAAGGAATTAGTTCAATTATGCTGTGATGATAATAAAAAAAGAATTTTGCATAAAATTTTAATTAATGTGGTTAAGGATAATGAAGTAACATTAATTTCTAAAGATCATGCTATAAATGAATCTGAAAAATTTATTTCACCTTGGACATTACCATCGTATGATTTTACTAATTTAATTAATCAATATAATATTTATAATATGATAATTAATGGAAAAAGAAATAAAAATAGTGATGGAAGTCCTATAAATATTATGGAAAAAGACTCTTGGAATAAGTTTAATTGGACTCTATATAATTCATCAACATTAAAAAATTTAGATTTAATATTTAATAAACTAATAATTGATAAAATTAATGAATACAAGAATAAAGTTAGACAGTTTAAATCTAATATGATTAATATTAAACAAGTAAGAAAAGCAGAAAAATATATAGGAAATAAATATAGTGGGTTAATAATGACAGTTCAAAGTTATGGATTTTTCGTGGAGATCACAGAATTATATGTTGAAGGTTTAGTACATGTGAGTACATTAAGTAATGATTGGTATGAATATAGATCTAGACAAAACTTATTAATTGGAAGAAAATCAAAAAAATCATACAAGATAGGTGACTTAATTGATATAAAAATTATTAAAGTTGATATTCTTAAATATCAAATAGATCTTGAATTAGTTTAGGGAACAAAATCTATTAGTTTTCAAAATTTTATTTAAATATCAAAAATAATTATTTATTAAGATGAATAAAAAAAAGTATTTATTTGTATTTATTTCTTTAATATTAAGTATTCAAATTTTATTGTTAGTAAATAACAGACAAAAAACCTCTTTTCGATATTTTATTTGGACTATTCAAGAAGTAAGTATAGGTAGATTAATTTTTATTTCCTTTGTTTCAGGTTTATTTATGAGTTCTCTGTTCAACAATACAAAAATGAATAACATAATATCTAAACCTATATTTTCAGATGATACCAAAACAATTGATGATAATGATTATTCAGTAAAAAGAGAAGATAATGATGAACATCTTGATATATCTCCTGAGAGAGATTTACGAGATCCTCAACCCACGATATCTGTTAATTACCGTGTTATTAAAAATAATGGGGAGAATGAATTTAAAGATAGAAACCAGACAATAGATACTGCCCAATACGATGATGATTGGAACAATAATGATTCAGAATGGTGAAAATATAGTTAATTTTAAATATTGATTAAAACAGGTAAAATTATATTTATAATTATATTTCATATTTAATTTTTCGTTATGGAAGAAAATGTAGATTCTATAAAAGAAAGCGATAGTGGCGAAGATGGACCGTTAAAAAAGAATCAAATTGATCATGATAGCTCAAAAGAACCATCATCCTCAATTAATAAAAATCAACAAGTTTCTAATAAAGAAGAAATTGATAATAAAACCTTAAAAAATATGGTTAAAGATCCTAATAAACAAAAAGTTGGAGACGAAAATTTAAATCCCTTAAAAATAAAACCAAAAAAGGAACTTCCTATCGAAAAAAAACCTTTTAATGAATTTATTAATGATCATTTATTACCATCCATAATTCATGAATTTAGAGTAAGAGGATTTGAAGTAGCAGATATTAATTTTAAAAACACATCAAGACCAATTGCTGGTGATAAATGTTGGGTTATTTTTTGCGACATAAAAGACATTTGCAACTTTTGGCTGTCATTTGAAAAAGAGGATATAAGCTCATTAAAAAGTATTTCATTATGCAAATCTGATCAAAAACCAAGTGTAATTGAATCATTTTTAATAGATGAAAAAAGAATAACTCTCAAATTAATAATTTCTAGAATTCTACAAAGATTGAATGGACAAAAGTTAATTGGCATAAATTAAAAAATGAAAGAATAACACCTAGTTAACTTTTTACTCAAAAATACAATAAATAGTAAATAATAGTAGTAACGAATAAGAGAAAATGGCACAACAAACTATTGAATCAAATAATAAAAAATCTGTTAATAGAGGTAAAGATATCGCTAAGGATACGATATTAACTCCAAATTTTTATACGACTGATTTTGAAGCTATGGAAAAAATGGATTTATCCATTAACGAAGAAGAATTAGAGGCGATATGTGAAGAATTTAGAAAAGATTATAATAGACATCACTTTGTAAGAAATAAAGAATTTGAGGGGGCGGCAGATAAATTAGATGAGGAAACAAGAGAACTTTTTGTAGATTTTCTTGAAGGAAGTTGTACTTCAGAATTTTCAGGGTTCCTCTTATATAAAGAATTAAGTAAGAGAATAAAAGATAAAAATCCACTTCTTGCTGAATGTTTTGCTCATATGGCTAGGGATGAAGCAAGGCATGCAGGTTTTTTGAATAAGTCAATGAACGACTTCGGATTACAGTTAGATTTAGGATTTCTAACAGCCAACAAAGATTATACTTATTTTGCTCCAAGAGCAATTTTTTATGCCACTTATATTTCTGAAAAAATAGGATATTGGAGATATATTGCAATTTACAAGCACCTTGAAAAAAATCCTAGTGGTAAAATTTTTCCACTTTTCAATTTCTTTGAAAATTGGTGTCAAGATGAAAATAGACATGGTGACTTCTTTGATGCATTAATGAGAGCACAACCTCGAACAGTTAAAAGTTTAAGCCATAAATTTGAGATCTTTGGTTATACATTGAGACATCCAATTTTTGATTATTATCATAGATTTAGATATTTCTTAAATAATCATCCTGTAGTTTCTAAGTTATGGTCTAGATTTTTTCTACTAGCAGTTTTTGCAACTATGTACATAAGAGATCTTGGCACCAAAAGAGATTTTTATGGAGCACTAGGTTTAAATGCAAGAGAATACGACCAATTTGTTATTAACAAAACAAATGAAACCTCTGCCAAAGTATTTCCTGTTGTCTTAAATGTATATGATGAATCTTTTTACAAAAGATTAGACAAAATAGTTGAAAATGGTACTCGCTTATCAGAGATAGATAAAAAGGATAATTCAAATGTAATTAAAGTATTATCTAAATTACCCATCTTTATTTCAAACGGTTATCAACTGATAAGACTATACTTATTAAAACCTCTTGAAAGTAACGATTTCCAACCATCAATTAGATAATCTGACCTTCACCAAGAAATAAATCTATAAGTCTCAAATGGTATCTGCGAGTATTAAATCTACCGAAATAAGATTTGGGGAATGTAATAAAAAACTTCTAGAAGAAGTTATATTCTATGGCATATCTCTTGGTGCAGATTTTGTAGAATTATTTATTGAAAATTCAGATAATTCAAGTGTTCTTGCTGAAGAAGATTTCATTACGAGTGTAAGTCCATCATTTGGTAAAGGTGCTGGGATAAGAATATTTAAAGATAAGAGAGATGGCTTTGTGAGCACTAATGACTTATCAAAACATGGATTAATGAGATCTATTTCTCAAGCAATTGAAATGTTAGATATCTCTAAAAATAATAATAATTCAAATTTTAATGGACTTGATAAAATCAAAGATTATAGTAAGTCCAAGATGGATTGGCTTAATGAAGTGCCCACAATAAATGAAGTAAGCGAAAAATTATTGCTTAGCACAAAGTCATTAAAAAAGGACAAAAAAGTAGTTGTTAGGAAAGGTAGTTATGCAAGAAATTGGCAGGAAGTAATAATAGCTTCAAGTGATGGAACTTACGCAACTGATATTAGACTGCATCAAACGGTAGGTCTTAACATAATTGCTAATGACGCTCAATATAGATCGAACGGGAGTAGAAGATTTGGATCGCATGGAATTCCTAATGAATTTAGATTATGGGATCATGAAAAAGCTGCAAATGAAGTTTATGAAACTTCAATGAATATGTTGTACGCAGACTATGTTCAAGCTGGACAAATGCCAGTTGTATTGGCAAATAAATTTGGTGGCGTTATATTTCATGAAGCTTGTGGACACTTACTTGAAACAACTCAAATTGAACGTGGTACAACTCCATTCAGTGATAAGTTGAATGAAAAAATAGCCCACGAATCTGTAACGGCGATTGATGAGGGACTTTCTGAAGGGTCCTTCGGATCATTATCTATTGATGATGAAGGAATGGAACCAGAAAAATCAATACTTATTAAAGATGGAATATTAAAAAAATTTCTTTCCGATAGAGCAGGTGAATTAAGGACTGGACACAAAAGAACCGGTAGTGGTAGACGGCAAAATTATTCATTCGCTGCTGCATCAAGAATGAGAAACACTTATATAGCTAAAGGTGAATTCACTAAAGAAGAATTAATAAATAGTATTAGCGATGGGCTTTACTGTAAGTCTATGGGTGGTGGAAGTGTAGGAGCGACAGGCCAATTTAATTTCGCTGTTGAGGAAGGTTATTTAATAAAGAATGGAAAATTAACTAAACCAGTAAAAGGAGCAACATTGATAGGTGACGCTAAAGAAGTTATGCCAAAAATATCTATGTGTGGGAATGATTTAGAGTTGGCTCCTGGTTTTTGTGGCTCAGTCAGCGGCAGCGTCAATGTAACTGTTGGTCAGCCACATATTAAAGTTGATTCCATAACTGTAGGGGGTAGATAAAAATGAATGCAACCGAAATAACAACTCAAATAACGACTGCTGCAAATATATTAAATATTGATAAATGGGATTACGGAGCTAGTTTTTCTAATGATTATTCTGTTCAAGTTGATAGAGGATCAGCGAAACAGCTAAAAGCGTCTCAAAAACAGGTCATAACTTTAAGAGTATGGAATAAAGAAAACTTAGTTGGTATAACTACAACAAGTGATCTAAGTAAAACTGGCATTAAAAAGGCTTTAAAACAAGCAAATATAGCTTCAGAATTTGGGAACAAAAATGAATTTACTGATTTTTCTCCCTTGGCCAAAGATCCTATACAAGTGAAAGAAATTGATAAAAGAAATCCATTAGGAATTAAAAAGCTACTAAAAATTCTAAGAGAGGCTGAATCGAAGTTAATCGAAAGTCATGAGGCTATCAAATCTATTCCTTACAACGGATTGTCAGAAAGTTTTTACGAAAGAATTTATGCTAATAGTGATGGGGCATTTCGAAATTATAGTAAAAGTCAAGCTGCTATATATTTATATGCCAGAGCAGAGGAAAAAGATAAAAAACCTCGCAGTTCAGGTTCAGTTAAACTGGGATACGGAGTTGAGGACATTGATATTGAATCCTGTATCAAAGAAGCTGCAAAGAAAACAATTGCACACTTAGATTACTCATCAATAAAAACAGGTAAGTATTTAGTTTGTCTATCACCTGAAGCATTTCTCACGTTGATGAATGCCTTTAGTTCAATTTTCAATGCAAGAAGTATTATAGATGGTGTTAGTCTCTCAGATAAAAACTCGATTGGTGACTTGATTTCTATTCCAGCATTGAATATATACGATGATGGGCTTAATGAGAAAAATATATCTTCTGCACCATTCGATGGTGAAGGGACTCCGACAAAAAAACTAAGCTTAATTAATAAAGGTAAATTAGAAAACTTTCTACATTCGGAATCAACTGCAAAAATTTTTAATACCATACCTACAGGTCATGCGGGACTTGGTTCAAAAGTGTCAGTGTCTCCAGATTGGTTAGTAATTGAGAAATCAAATGAATGTTCGGACATAAATATGGCATTGGAGCACAAAAACTATCAAGGAAATTTTGTATATATTGAAGAATTAAACGCGATTCATGCAGGAGTTAGAGCCAGTCAAGGGTCTTTTTCTCTTCCTTTTGAGGGATGGCTTTATAATAATGGAAAAAAAAGTTCCATTGAATCAGCAACTGTAGCAGGAGATATAAAATATCTGTTAAAAAATATAATAAATATCGAAAATGAAGAAGAATTAACTACCAGTGGAATTTCTCCACATGTATGGATTAATGAATTATCTATTACTGGTGACGAGTGAGAATTATATTTTGGGGTACTCCTGAATATTCAGTTAAAAGTCTTGAAGTATTAAGAAAATCTGATCATGATATTGTAGCCGTAATAACCCAGCCAGATAAAAAAAGATCTAGAGGTAATAAATTAAAAGCATCCCCAGTAAAGGAATATGCCATAAAGGAAAATATTCCAGTTTTTACACCGGAAACAATAAAAGATAATATTCAATTTATAAGTAGACTTAATGAATTATCTTGTGATCTGTTTATTGTTATTGCCTATGGAAAGATATTACCCAAAGCAATATTAGATATTCCTAAATACAAATCCTGGAATGCACATGCATCACTACTTCCAAGATGGAGGGGTGCTGCACCCATTCAATGGTCAATATTAGAGGGAGATAAATTCACTGGTGTCGGAATAATGAAAATGGAAGAAGGATTAGATACCGGAGACGTATTAGTTGAAAAACAAATTAAAATTGAGGGTAAGGATAATCTTAAAACTTTATCAAAAAGCTTAAGTGATTTATCATCAGAGTTATTTTTGAGAGCAATATCATATATAGAACAAAATAAAAATAGAGATATTAATCTTTTACTTAAAAAACAAACAGATTTTCAACGAGAATTAAAATATGCAAGAATGATTAACAAATTAGATTACATAATAAATTGGGAAAAAACTTCAACTGATATTTATAGAAAAATAAATGCATTATATCCTAGAGCTAATACAACATATAAGAGTAAAAACCTCAAAATAATAAAAATTAAAATCTTAACAACTGATGAGATACAAAATAAAAATTATAAACTTTTAAGTAATATTATAAAACCCGGATTCATTATTGGACTTATAGAAAAAGAAGGAATTATTATAACAACTAAAACTAATCCAATTATTCTATTAGAAGCAAAACTAGAAGGTAAAAACGTATCTAGTCAAAATCAATTGATACAACAATTAAATCCTGTAATTGGAGAAAAATTTTCTGACTAGGTTATTTGATTCCTTTTGGACAAACCCCAAATAAAAGAAATTAATATCAAAATATAAAAATAATAATCTGGAAGAATTGTTTCAGTAATTAATGTATTTAGAAGAAGCTTTATTCCAACAATCAGTATCGCTATATAACCAGCAGTTTCTAACCTTGAAAATTGCTCTAAAAGTCTAAGAAATATACCTGAAGTAAATCGCAATGCTAATACACCTATAACTGCACCAAAAATAATAAGAATATATTGATCACTTATAGCAACAGCTGTTGTAATGCTGTCAATTGAAAATGCAAAATCAGTCAAGGAAAGCAAAGCAACGATTTTAAGAAATTTAAAATTATTATTTTTATTGTCATTGCCTGAATCTTGAATATCAGATTCACTGCTTAAAAATACATTTGAAATAAATAAATAAATAAGGTATAAACCTGCAAAAATTCGAATTATTATAAATTTCAGAAGGATATTAGATAAAAGAATAAGAAATATTCTGAATAATAAAGAAATAGTTATGCCAATATTTAAAGCTTTAGATCTTAATAAAGGACTATCAAGTGATTTAGTAAGTGATGCCAAAGCAATAGCGTTATCAGCTGATAGCAGAAGTTCTAAAACAATCAATATCGGTAAAAGTGTAAGAATTTCTGACCAACTATCAACCTGATCAAGCGTTGGTATAAAGGAATTTATTGCAGCAGAATCCATTAATTATAATTCACAATCTTTGTAAAATATAATATAATATAACCTTAAGTAGTAATCAAGTTAATTAAATATAAATGAGTTTAAATTCATTAATTAGTTATATTTCAAAATCACAAATAATAGAAGAGTTAGTAAAAAGAATTGAAAGTAATAATGAACTAAATATCATTGGTTCCAGTAGATATGCAAAATCAATTATAATAAATAGTATTGCTAAGAAAGAAAATAAAGATATCTTACTTATCTGTCCTAATGAAGAAATTGCATACAAATGGTATGGATACTTCGATAGTATAGATAATAGAAATATATTATATTATCCGCCTTGCGAAAATTTACCATATGCATCAATTAACAAGTCAATTGAGACTGAATATTCACAGTTATCAGTCATCTCTAAAATTATTAGAAAAGAAAGAAAAGATATAAACATAATAATAACAACTGAAAGATCACTTCAACCTCATTTAATTAACAATAATCTATTCAAGGAAAATATATTTACATTAATTAAGGGTATTGAACTAGATTTAAAAGAGTTAACAAAGAAGTTAGTTTT
Source organism: Prochlorococcus sp. AG-686-P16 (assembly GCA_003208695.1). Taxonomy (GTDB): domain Bacteria; phylum Cyanobacteriota; class Cyanobacteriia; order PCC-6307; family Cyanobiaceae; genus Prochlorococcus_A. The sequence continues at coordinate 9,553 of QCVY01000003.1, forward strand.
ACTAGGCTATAATAAAGAAAATTTGACATCGCAGGAAGGTTCATGGAGTAGAAGAGGAGAAATTATTGATATTTATCCAGTTAATAATGAATTACCTATAAGAATAGAATACTTTGATAATATTATTGAAAAAATAAGAGAATATGATCCAGTAACACAAAGAACATTAGATAGTATTAATAAAGTTGAAATTGTACAGGTTGGATTTAATTTATTAATAAGAAAAAAGTTAGAAAGTTTATCAGAACAAAGTACATTTAGTTCCGAAGAAATAACAACTAAAAATAATCTTGACAGATACTTAGGAATAATTGAAGAACATCCATCAAATCTATTGAATTACATAAATAGAGAAACAATAATTGTCATAGACGAAAAAGAGGATTGCTTTAAATTTGCTAACAATTGGTGTATTGAATCAGATAATAATTTTGAGCAATATAAAAATGAAATCGCTAACATCTTAAAATCTAATAATATAAATATTAAAGTTAGATCAAATCTTCATAAAAAATTTGAATCAATTATAAAAACATTCAGGAATCACAATGTAATAAATTTATATGAATTTGAGTCAAAAAGAAATATAGATAATAGATTTCTTTTATCAGATAAACGTATAAATTGCTCATCTAAAAATATTGGTAAACTTTCGAAAGATATAAATAAATTCATATTAAATAAAGATAAAGTCTGGATATTATCCGCACAGCCACTTCGAACAAGAAGCTTATTTTTTGAGCATGACTGTAATACCAATTACCTAGAAAAACCAAATGATCTTGAAAGCGCATATAAGTTAATTGATAATTCAACGCCAGTAATTATTAAAAATAAAAATAATTATGAAATTGAAGGGTTTTATTTACCAATATGGAAAGTCATTTTAATAACAGATAAAGAATTATTTTCTCAGCAAGCTTTATTTAATAATGTTTTTATAAGAAGAAGAAAAAGGAGTATAAATTCAAATATAAATGTAAATAAAATAAACCCAGGAGATTACATAGTTCATAAAAACCACGGTATAGGACAATTTTTAAAACTAGAAAAAATAAACATCACAGGTGAATCAAGAGACTACTTAGTTATTCGTTATCTTGATGGAAAAATAAGTGTTGCAGCTGATCAACTAGGGAGTATAAACAGGTATAGATCTAGTGGAAAAATCAAACCTAAAATAAATAAATTAGGAGGTACAGAATGGTTAAAAATAAAAGATAAAAATAGAAAAATTATAAAAAAAGTTGCCTTAGATATTTTAAAACTTTATGCAAAAAGGGAAAAACTTAAAGGTCATATATTTCCAGAAGATGGCCCATGGCAAAAAGAATTAGAAGAATCATTCCCTTATCAACCTACTCCAGATCAACTATCAGCTGTTAAAGAAGTAAAAATTGATATGGAAAGTGATAAGCCAATGGATAGACTAGTTTGTGGAGACGTCGGGTTCGGAAAAACAGAGGTAGCTGTAAGAGCAATTTTTAAAGCAATTACATCCGGTAAGCAAGTAATCTTACTTGCTCCAACAACAATTTTAGCTCAACAACACTGGAGAACTTTTTCAAATAGATTTTCACCCTATCCAATAAAAGTTTCTTTACTGAACAGATTTAAAACAAATACTGAGAAAAAAGATATTTATATTGGTCTGAAAAATAAAAAAATTGACTTAGTTGTAGCTACACACCAAATTTTAGGAAAAGAGATTGAAATTAATAATCTAGGATTACTTGTTATTGACGAAGAACAAAGATTTGGAGTTAGGCAAAAAGAAAAAATTAAAAATATAAAAACAAATATTGACGTTTTGACTCTATCAGCCACACCAATACCACGAACTTTATACATGAGTTTATCTGGCCTTAGACAAATGAGTTTATTGAATACTCCTCCTCCCTCAAGAAGATCGATTAAAACGTATTTATCTGAAATTGATATGGATGTAATCAGAACTGCAATAAGTCAAGAACTTGATAGAGGTGGTCAAATTTTCTATGTTCTACCGAGGATATCAGACATTGATCAGGCTGTTAACAAATTAAAAAATATGTTTAAAGATTTAAAATTCATTGTCGCTCATGGACAAATGAATGAAATAGATCTTGAAAATGCAATGATTGCATTTAATAATGGGGAGGTGGATCTGATGATTTGCACAACAATTATTGAAAGCGGATTAGATATACCTCGAGTAAACACAATCGTAATTGAAGATGCACATAAATTTGGTTTATCACAACTTTATCAATTACGTGGAAGAGTCGGCAGAAGTGGTATACAAGCTCATGCATGGCTATTTTATCCAAATATAAATAAAATTAATGAAGCCTCCAAGCAAAGGCTAAAGGCTATAAAAGATTTTTCTGAACTTGGGAGTGGATATCAACTGGCCATGAAAGATATGGAGATAAGAGGCGTTGGGAGCTTATTAGGTGAAGAACAAAGTGGGAAAGTTAATGCAATAGGATATGACCTTTATATTGAAATGCTGCATGAGGCAATCTCAGAAATAAATGGTCAAGAAATTCCCGAAGTAAATGATACGCAAGTAGATTTGCCAGTTAACGCTTTTATACCCGCAACATGGATATTAAACCGAGAGGAGAAACTTGATGCATATAAATATGCTACTGAATGTACTAATAATAAGGAGCTTACAGAGTTAGCCACTGACTGGTCTAATAGGTATGGCGTTTTACCCAAACCAGTAGAATCATTAATACTCTTAATGAAGTTAAAACTATTGGCAAAAACGTGTGGCTTTAATAAAATTAAACTTAAAAAACCAAATGTAATAATAGAAACCAGACTAAAAAACTCTACATTTAAACTTATTAAAAAAGGTTTACCATCAAATATTCAAACTAAATTTCATTTTGAAGAAGGTGATCAGTTCTCAAAAATAACTATTAGAGGATTAGGTGTAACTGACATTCAAAATCAAATTGATCAATTAATTTACTGGTTAGGACTTTTTGTAAGCGAAATAAATAACTTCGATAAAAATACAACCGATACGAAAATCTAAAATATTAAATAAATATTTAATCATCGCGAAATAGTTTAAATTCAGTTAGGTTTATAAAAATTTATTTAATGCATGGGCGAATACATTGATGTCGGATTGCAAAGTTCGATTTTACCTTTTACATTATTACTTTCATCAATAGCAGTTGGAGCTTATGCACTAATTGGATTTGAGACAGAAAATGATGATGATGATTCGGACTCTGGAAGCGGTGGGTTAATGAATCCTATTTAAACCTAATTTTCCTAGATTTTCTTTTTACTATTTTCATTATTCTAGTAAAAGCACCCAACATTAAAATCAAAGCGAATATTAATGAGAAAACTATAAATATAGCTAAACAAATATCATAAAAATAAGATATTGAGTCCAAAATATTAGTAATCAATTTACCGAAATTATTTATAAAATTATCAAAGATTATTATTTTATTCGGTATTATATAATTTATATAAAAAATAAAGATACTAAAAGATAACATAACAAAGGATTCTTTTATAAGTTTACCTTTCGATTTTCTTCTTAAAGATAATTTTTTTTTAAAAAAAAATCTATCAGAGTTCTTATTCAAATTGGGTATTTTTAAATCAGACATTTATAAAAATTACGCTAATTAATCAAGAAATAATCTTCGAAAAGAATTATTTTTTATAGTAACTTGTTTATGGATTGAATGCTAACAAGTTTGTTTCTGTAATTTAATAAAGAACGATTTTCATTATTATCGTAAATATAGATAAATGCTGTAGAAAAAAGGAAGATAGAGAATAAGGAAACTACTGGGGGTAAAAGAAATTCTGAAATATTTTTTTTATATTTTAAAAATGAATGTTTTTGATTCGTTAAACTTTTAAATTCTTTAGAATAAATATTTTTAACTTTATTTGAAAAGCCAAGTTGATCAAAGCAATTAATTATATCTGCAAAAACCGAATTCCCAATCCTAATATTTAAAGGTTTCACATTAGGTTTAGAACTTTTTAATAGAAGTATATGTGTATAACAATTTTCAGGCTTAATATCAATTAGTTGTGAATTGTATGATGCATTTTCATCATTTAAAATTGTAATAGAGTAGGAGTAAAAAGCCTTCATTATAGACCTCAAATGATCTAAGTTACCTTCAATAACAGGCTTATCAATAATCATAAGTTTCCATTGAGAAATAATCGATATGTTATCTTGATTTTCGTTGTTCGAATAATCTGGTAATCCATTAATTTCAAGACTGACGGATGATTGGTTAAATAAAAGTTTATTTTGCAACATATCAATAATTAAGAAGGGTGCTACTTAAGTTTAGAAATCCATCCTCCGAAATACACAACGCTAATGTAAGAATAATTTTAATAAAAACTTCATCATTACAACTAGGATCAAGTAATCGTTTAACTTTCATACTATTAGTGTTAAATCTTTCACTAATTAATTCAATATATCTATTCTTAAATTCATTCCAGGGTTTAGGGTTCCTAATAAAATCATCCCTAGATTGCAGTATTTGTCTTATGTAAGGATATAAAAATTTTGCCATTTCAGCAGTAAGTTTAATCAATGCGTTAAATTCGCTTAATTTAATATTGTTATTATTAAAAGAATTCCTCATTGGATTATTGTTCCTTAATTTCCATATAGTAACTTTATTAGGTAAAACTTCATTTAAATTAAGTTTACCTGATAATGAATATAAAGATTCTGCACCATTTAAATCAATAGTTTCTAAGGCTAATAAAAGTAAATCTAATCTTTGAATAGATTCTCTTGAAATCCGTTTTCCTTTAGATAAAATGGTAATAATTAATAACGAAAGCTACTTAGATATTATAACAGAATCCTTATAATTTTCTCTTAAATAAAAAGGTATATAGCTTATCTAGCTCTTCAAAAGTTAATAGACCATAACTCCAAAGAAGAACAGGTAGAGGGGTATTATTTTCTATTGATAACTTTAATCCTAATTCAATTGAAGACTCTTGTAATCCAATTTCATCCAGAAGAAAAGATATCATTTTCTTATTTGAATAATTAATCATATATGTTATTTAATAGATGAATAAATTAAAGACTTAGTCATATGATTTAAGATTATTCTTCTTATAAAAAGAAACTTATTTAAAAGAAGAAATGAGATTTTTCTTAAAGGTATTAATAAAAGATTATTATTTGCGAATAATTTAATTAAAATATCCGTTACAACAATAGTTGAGACAATATCAAAAGACCTCTTGAAATAATATTTATATTTAAATATATTTAATGCTTTTTTAGTTGTAGATATATCTCTAGCAAAAATATCATATATAACATTAACATCTCTCCAGCAAGTATTTAATCCTTGTCCACCAACTGGGTGAAAAGTGTGAAATGAATCTCCGACAGATACTTCCTTACTGAAATTAAAGATTGGTAAGCATAAAGATAAAGAAACAGGGAAAATATTAATATCGCTATCAATTTGATCTAACTTAAAATAGTCAGGCACAATTGTTGATAAATTATCTAATAGAAAAGTTTTACTAGAGTTTAATCTATCAATTGATTTGAATGTACTTGCTGTCCAAATTATTTGATACCTATTTGCATCTAACGGTAATAACGCTAATGGGCCTTCCTTCCTAAATATTTCATATGCTCGTTTATGAACATTTCCTCTTACTAAAACCTCAAATGTGAGACAAGACTGATTATATGATTTTTTTAAGTCAAAATAATTATGATTTTTCATGTAGTTTGAATTTGCTCCAGTTGATATAAATTTATAATCATAAGAAATATTTTCATTAGATAAATCTAAGGTAGATTTAAAAAAAATATTATCTATTTTATCTATCTCATAAAAGAATACATTCATAAGATCAGAATGTTTAACCACCCAACCGATAGTATCTAAAGAACCTATATCTTTGTCTAGATCTGAAGTAGTTAAAATCGTAAAATCTAAAGTTTCACTATCTGAAATTGAAAGAGAATCAAAGTTATAAAGATAAGAATTTAATTTATCCCAAAGATTAAATTTTGAAAGTATTTTTCTTGTTGAATGGGTAATGGCATATGTTTTATCTTTATTAATGAGCTTTTCTCTTGACAATAAATCTGTAAGGTAAATATTGAAATTTAGTTTCGATAAAGTTATTGCTAAAAGTAAGCCTGTGGGGCCAGAACCAACAATTTTGAAATTAAAATATTTATTCATTAAAAGGGATATCTATCTTCGATTTACTTTAAATAAATATAGCAAATTTCTTCAAATGCTGGTCGAAGTAAATATGGGTACTCTCCTATCCAAATATTTTTTTCAGGTAACCATGCATCAGTCAAATAAATTTCTCTATCAAAATTACGATAATTTGATGAAACTAAACATCTAATATTAGAACCAATTCTAATTTGACTATGTTTTTGTTCCATAGGAAAACTTATCTTATCTAGATAACCATCCTCATCTTCTAATTCAATAACCAGCCAAGTTCTTTTTTTTTCTATCAACTCTAAACGACCTTGCCTATTTGATTGTTCACGTGAACTTTCGATTTTCTCGATTTTGTAAATATCAGAAATATAACCGTCGAAAAGAGAAAAGAACTTTGATTTTTTATAACTAGAATTTTTCCTGCTTGATTCAAGTATCGGTCCCCAAATAATATAAAGAAAAAAAATCACACATAACAATAACCAAAGATTTTCTGTCTGTGTTGATGATTGACTGATAAAAAGCAAAAGATTTAACACCCCTCCAATAGAAGAAATAATTACTCTTTGAAGAACTTTTCTGGGATTTCCAAGAGCAAATTTAAATTGACCTCCGGTTCCAACCGAAGGTATAAGTTTAGTTATTTGAGTTTGTTTAATTGGAATAAGCATTTAAAATATTAATCTTTCAAGTCCATAAACTAATGATTTAAAATTACCTATTTTCCGTATTGCTTGTAAAACACCAGGCATATAAGCTTTTCTATCAATGGTGTCATGTTTAATCGTATAAGTTTCACCAGGGGAACCCATAATAACAACTTGATGAGCCAACAACCCAGGCAATCTTATTGAATGAATATTTAGACCTGAATCTCTTACTCCTCCTCTAACACCTTTTAAAGATTCAGACTCTTTAACTAAGCCTTCATTATATTTCTTAGGATATTCTTCAATCATTTCGGCAGTCTTAATACAAGTTCCACTTGGAGAGTCTGCCTTTTGATTATGATGCATTTCTATTAATTCAATATTATCGTAGAACTTTGCAGCTACAGAAGCAGCTTGTTGAAGAAGCACCATACCTACTGAGAAATTAGGAATAATTGCACAACCAACTTCTGCTTTTTGCGCAAAAATAGATAAATCATTTATTTGTGAGGGAGAAAGACCAGTAGTCCCAATAATTGGAGAAATTCCATAGGCTATTGCAGATCTAGTATTATCAAAAACAGAATCTGGATGTGTAAAATCAACTAAAACAGGCTTTATATTTTGGTTTCGATATTCTTGACTGATTGAACATAAAGACCCCTCAAGATCATTAGAAACAAAAACTTCACTACTTTTTAAATTCAATAACTGTGAAATATTTTTACCATTATTTTTTTTATTAATATCGATTGCAGCAACAAGTTCACAATCTGAGGAATTTAGAACGGAATTTACAACTTCACTTCCCATTTTGCCTAAAGCACCAGAAACAAGCACAGGTATAGTTTTTTTTGAATTTTCGGTCATTTTTTTTAAAAAAATTTTTTAAAGGTTGTTACACGCTATTTATATTGCACACAATAACGGCAATTCACCCGTAGGCTGGTAGAAATACTTAAAAAGAATCAATGTTTACGCAGGTCCGCTCAGCAAATCGCAGAGTATCTCCTGTTGAGGATAACAAACATAAAGTTGTAATAAAAGCAGTTTATGTTGTCCTTGAGCCACAATACCAAAACTCCTTAACTGAAGCTGCAAAATCAATAAATGCAATGAATGGCCCAGTAGGGATAGATCTTAGTGGTTATCTTATTGAAGAATTAAGAAACGAAAAAAATTACGAAGATTTTAAAGCTGACATATCTAGTGCTGACATATTTGTTGCTTCATTGATTTTTATTGAAGATTTAGCCCAAAAAGTAGTAGATGCAGTGTCTCCATACAAAGAGAATCTTAAAGCCTCTATTATTTTCCCCTCAATGCCTGAGGTTATGAGATTAAATAAATTAGGTTCATTTAGTATGTCTCAGCTTGGACAATCTAAAAGCATTATTGGAGATCTTATTAAAAAGAAAAAAGAATCTGATGGTGCTAGCTTCCAAGATTCTATGCTGAAGTTGCTTAATACTTTACCTTCAATTCTAAAATATTTACCCGTTGAAAAGGCACAAGATGCTAGGACATTTATCTTAAGTTTTCAGTATTGGCTTGGTGGAACTACAGAGAACTTGAAAAATTTCTTGTTAATGATATCAGAAAAATATGTAATTTCAGAAAATATAAAAAATCAATTAGAAGAGTTCAAAATACAGGATCCTGAAACTTTTCCAGATTTAGGCATATGGCATCCAATGGCGCCAAATATGTTTGAAAGTTTAGAAGAATATCAAAATTGGGAAAATAATAGAAAAGATATAAAACCTAAAGATAATAAAACTCCAACTATTGGATTAGTTCTACAAAGAAGTCACATAGTTACAGGTGATGATGCTCATTATGTAGCCGTAATACAAGAATTAGAATATCGAGGTGCCCGTGTATTGCCAATTTTCTGTGGTGGATTAGATTTTTCTAAACCAGTAGATGAATTTTATTATGATTCAACTAATAAGGGAAAAGCAATAGTTGATGGAGTCGTATCCTTAACAGGATTTGCATTAGTAGGTGGTCCAGCAAGACAAGATCATCCAAAAGCAATTGATGCTTTGAAGAAGCTAAACAGACCATATATGGTTGCATTACCTTTAGTTTTTCAAACAACTCAAGAATGGGAGGAAAGTGATTTAGGATTGCATCCTGTTCAAGTGGCACTACAAATTGCTATACCAGAATTAGACGGAGCAATTGAACCAATAATTCTTTCAGGACGTGATGATGCTACGGGTAAAGCTCATACTCTTCAAGATAGAGTAGATGTGATAGCTGAAAGAGCTATAAAGTGGTCAACTCTAAGAGTTAAAAAAAGAGAAGAAAAGAAATTAGCGATAACTGTATTTAGTTTTCCTCCTGACAAAGGAAATGTTGGAACAGCAGCCTACTTAAATGTTTTTGGTTCTATTTATAGAGTTCTTTTAGAAATGAAGAATAAAGGTTATCAAATTGATGATCTTCCTAGAAATTCAAAAGAATTAATGGAAAAAGTGATTAACAATCCAGAAGCGATGGATGGTTCTCCTGAATTGAATATTGCTCATAAAATGACTGTAAAAGAATATGAAGAATTTACTCCTTATTCAAAGAGACTAGAAGAGAACTGGGGTAAGCCTCCTGGAAACCTAAATAGCGATGGTCAAAATTTACTTATTTACGGGAAGCATTTTGGAAATGTTTTTATAGGAGTACAACCAACATTTGGTTATGAGGGCGATCCAATGAGATTACTGTACTCAAGAAGTGCAAGTCCTCATCATGGCTTTGCAGCTTATTACACTTATGTAGAAAAAATATGGGGAGCTGATGCAGTCCTTCATTTCGGGACACACGGTTCTCTAGAATTTATGCCGGGGAAACAAATGGGCATGAGTGATACCTGTTACCCCGATTCTTTAATTGGATCTCTACCAAATTTATATTATTACGCTGCAAATAATCCATCAGAAGCAACCATAGCAAAAAGAAGAGGATATGCATCAACTATAAGTTACTTAACTCCTCCAGCTGAAAATGCAGGCCTATATAAGGGACTTAAAGAATTAAGTGAGCTTGTAGGTTCTTATCAACAACTTAGAGAAAGTAGTAGAGGTATTCAAATTGTTAATGCAATTGTGGAGACTTCAAAGCAATGTAATCTTGACAAAGATGTAGATCTTCCTATCGGAGAGGTCGAGGAACTAACTATTGAAGAAAGGGACTTGTTTGTAGGGAATATATATAAACAATTAATGGAGATAGAAAGTAGATTATTACCATGTGGACTCCATACAATTGGAGAGGCTCCTACAGCTGAGGAAGCAGTAGCTACATTAGTAAATATAGCTTCATTAGAAAGAGAACAAGAAGGCTTTAGATCCTTACCAGGTTTATTAGCAGAATCAATAAATCTAAAAATTGATGAAATTTATGACGGCAATAATAAAGGAGAACTTAAGTTTGTTGAACTAAATGAAAAAATTATTAAAACATCCAGAGATTCAATATTTGCGATGGTTAACTCACTAAAGATTGTTGATGGAAGAGTCTATTTGGAGAAATCATTATTTTCAAAACTTTTAGATTTCTTGAAAATATTTGGTTTGAATTTACCGACTCCTTGGCTGAGAATTTGCAGATTGAATGGATTTAATGAAGTAAATCAAAAGGAATTAAATAAACTATTTGACTATTTATTATTCTGTTTGGAACAGGTTTGTGCAGATAAAGAGATGGATAGCCTCATAAAAGCATTAGATGGGAATTATGTATTACCTGGACCTGGAGGAGATCCCATTAGGAACCCAAGTGTATTACCAAGTGGCAAAAATATTCATGCACTTGATCCACAATCAATTCCAACTACAGCTGCTGTGGCAGCAGCGAAATCTGTTGTAGATAAACTAATTGAAAGACAAAAAGAAGCACAAGGAAGTTGGCCAGAAACAATAGCATGTGTTTTATGGGGTACTGATAATATCAAAACTTATGGCGAATCCCTTGCTCAAATTTTATGGTTTGTTGGAGTCAAACCAAAACCTGATTCTGTTGGCCGAATAAATAAATTAGAACTTATTCCTTTAGAAGAACTTGGCAGACCAAGAATTGATGTTGTTGTAAATTGTTCTGGAGTTTTTAGAGATTTATTTATAAACCAAATGGCACTAATTGATCAAGCAGTAAAATTAGCTGCAGAAGCAGAAGAACCATTAGAATCTAACTTTGTAAGAAAACATTCCTTAGAACAAGCTGAAAAAGAGGGCACCTCAATAAGGGAAGCTTCAGCAAGAGTATTCTCAAATGCTAGTGGAAGCTATAGTTCAAATGTCAATTTAGCTGTTGAAAATTCAACCTGGGAAGAAGAAAATGAATTGCAAGAAATGTACTTATCAAGAAAAACATATGCTTTTAATGCTGATAATCCAGGAGAAATGAATCAAAAAAGGGAAGTTTTCGAGTCTGTCATGAAAACTGCTGATGTAACATTTCAAAATCTTGACTCATCTGAAATCTCTCTAACTGACGTAAGCCATTATTTTGATTCTGATCCCACTAAATTAATAAAAACATTAAGAGATGATGGGAAAGAACCAAGTAGTTACATTGCAGACACAACTACCTCGAATGCCCAAGTCAGGACGTTAGGCGAGACAATCAGACTTGACTCTAGAACCAAGCTTTTGAATCCAAAATGGTATGAAGGGATGCTTAAGTCAGGATATGAAGGAGTTAGAGAACTTTCTAACAGACTTAACTACACACTTGGATGGAGTGCAACTAGTGGGCAAGTTGATAACTTTGTTTATGAAGAAACCAATGAAACATTCATTAATGATGAAGAAATGAGAAAAAGGCTTATGGATTTAAATCCTAATAGTTTCAGAAGAATAGTAGGAACATTGCTTGAAGTTAATGGGAGAGGTTATTGGGAAACATCTGATGAAAATATAGAACAACTAAAAGAACTTTATCAAGAAGTTGAAGATAAAATTGAGGGAGTTAAAGAGTAAATATCAAAATTTTTATCTAAAAATTTGATCTGCAACTTTTAAAACTTGATAATTAATTTTTACATTATGAACCCTTACTAAGTGAATATTTTGCTGAGAACAAAGACAACTAATAGCCAGGGTTCCTATATCTCTTTCTTTAGGATTGGGTTCATTTAAGATTTCTCCAATAAATCTTTTTCTTGAAGCCCCAATTAAGAGAGGAAATTCAAATTTTTTAAAGAAATTAATGTTTCTTAAGATATCTAAATTTTGATTAGTATCTTTTGAAAATCCAATACCTGGATCCCAAATTATTTTATCCTTACTAACATTTTTGCTAATAGCTTTTTTTGTCAAACTTTCAAGAGAATGAATAATATCAACAAAAAGATCGTCATAACTTATCAAATTGTTCATACTTTTGCTATTACCGCGACTATGAGTGATTACGAAAGGACATTTAAATTCTGAGACAACATCTAAAATCTCCTCATCCCTCCTGCCTCCAGTGACATCATTAATCCAATTAGCACCATTTGAGAGCGCTTCATAAGCAACCTCAGAATTAAAAGTATCGATAGAAATAAGAATATTGGGATATTCACTTCTAATTTCTTTTAAATATGGAATCAATCTCTTAGATTCATTTTTCGCTCCGATTTCTATTGCTCCGGGTTTTGTACTTTGAGCACCAAGATCAATAACATCAACCCCATGTGAAACAAAATAATTTACTTGATTTAAGACTTTTTCTATCGAACCCAGATCTCCTCCATCACTAAATGAATCAGGAGTTAAATTAATAATCCCCATTATTGAAGTTTTTTGCCCCCAACCATCAGGCCAAGGATAATTATTATTCGAAATTAGCAATTCTTGAAAAACTGATTGGATCTAAAGAAGAACCACCTACTAAAACGCCATCAATATCACTCATTGACATTATCTCATCAATATTATTTGGTTTAACAGAACCTCCATATTGGATGATTACGTCATTAAAACCAATCAACTTCCTTATCAAAGAACATATCTTGTTTGCGTCACTTGCTTCACAAGTTTTACCTGTACCAATAGCCCATATAGGTTCATAAGCCACTATAAGATTAGATGGATCAGTATTCTCTAATCCCTGCTCAACTTGTCTGGTGATAACCCTATTGGCTTCACCTCTTTCTCTTTGCTGAAGAGTTTCACCAACACAAACTATTGGAGTTAGTCCACTTGATTGAGCAAAGACAGCTCTTTTATTAATTTGTTCATCACTTTCACTAAAGTATTTCCGAGGTTCACTATGTCCAACAATTGTATACTTTACATTATGTTCAATAAGCATAGTGGAAGAGATTTCGGCAGTAAAAGCACCTTTATCTTCCCAATGGATATTTTGACTTGCAATATTTAAATAATTAAAGTTTGTATGATTTGAAAAAGTAGAAATAGCTGTAAAAGGAGGAGCGATTACTATTTTTCTGTCATTAGGAATATCTTTAATAAGTGGAAGAAAGTCTTCCAAATATCTTTTTGTTTCAGCACAAGTCATGTGCATCTTCCAGTTACCAGCAATTACAGATTTTCGCAAAATATGTTGTCTAAGAAAAATATACTAATATGGCTTGGGTTTTTAGGCTAATTATTCAAAAGTTAATTCACTTTTTAGAAACATAACTTTATCTCCTTTAACTAATTTTCTTCCTCTTCTTTTTTCTATTTCTCCATTTACTTTTATCTGACCAGAATTTATAAGGATTTTGGCCTCGCCTCCAGAGGAAACAACGTTATGCCATTTTAAAAATTGATCTAATTTCATTCTTTAATAAATCCTCAGCTATTGATAAAGTAAAAGAAGTACTCAATGAAAATATTTTGCAATTAATTCCACCCATTACTCCTTATATTAATAGATTTATAAAAGGTTTCATATGCATGATAATTTATGTAGCATGCTGGCCAATATTAGCCTTTTTAGCAGGAAAATTAATCCCTGCGATTGGATCAGGAGAGATTTCAATTGTAACTAATATAATAATAAATTCTCTTATTGTATTTTTAATTCAAAAAACTGCTCAATATGGGCAAGATGTTTATATTGCCAAGCCTTCATTAGAAATAAGTGAAGTAATGAGACAAAATTTATTCAGTAAAATTCACAAGATAAAAATGAATTTTATAAACAAAATTTCTGCAGGAGATATAACTTATAGGCTTACAGAAGATGCTGACAGAGTCAGCGAAGTTATTTATAAAACATTTCAAGATACCTTACCATGCGTGTTGCAATTATTAGCAGTAATTATCTATATGTTTTATTTGGACTGGTCCTTAACCATATCAACATTTGTTTTAGCTCCAATAATTATTTTATCGGTAAATAACTTTGGAAAAAGAGTTTTAATAGCATCTGAAAAAAGTCAAGAATCAACAAGCGATTTAGCTGGTTTAATAGGAGAATCTATAAACGGAATCTCGACGATAAGATCATTTGCAGCAGAAAATTGGATAAAGGGGAGATTTAATAAAAGATTGAGTACTAATAAACAAGCAAAATATAAGACACTAAAATTACTTGCTTTCCAACATCCAGTAGTGGGATTTATTGAAGCTTTCGGAATATTAGCAATATTAGGTTTAGGAGCATTAAGAATTAACCTAGGTCTTTTAAATAGCGAACAATTTAGCAGCTTTTTTGCCGCTATTTTGATGCTTATTGATCCAATAAGTCATATCAGTACAAACTTTAATGAATTTAAGCAAGCAGAGGCATCATTAAAAAGATTAAAAAAAATAAATATACAACCTATAGAACAAGATGAGCGGAATTTAGAAAAAATATCAAAAATTAATGGGGAGATAGAATTCAAGCATGTTAATTTTGAATATAAGAAGAATAATCAAGTTTTAAAAGATATAACTTTAAAAATTTCAAAAGGAAAGGTAATCGCATTTGTTGGATCATCCGGAGCAGGGAAAAGTACTATGCTGTCCTTGATATTAAAATTCATAAGCCCCAAAACAGGGGATATATATATAGACGATAAAAACATTAGAGCTATAAGCTCAATAGATATAAGATCTAATATTGCTTTAGTTCAACAGCAACCTTTTTTATTCTCTGGAAAAATAATTGATGTAATAAAAATGGGGAGGAACTTTAGTGAAGATGAGGTAATCAATTCTGCCAAGATGGCAAATGCTCATGAATTTATTCTTAAACTCCCTAGAAAATACGAAACAAAAATAACCGAAAGAGGTTCTAACTTTTCAGGAGGTCAGATTCAAAGAATAGCTATAGCTCGCGCGATATTAGGAAACCCATCTATACTTTTGTTGGATGAAGCTACTAGTGCGTTAGATTCAGAATCAGAAGCAGAAGTTCAAAAAGGTCTAAATCAAGCAATGAATAATAGGACTGTTATTGTTGTCGCCCATAGATTATCTACTACTCAGGGAGCAGATAAAATTATTGTTTTTGATAAAGGTAAAATCATAGATAGCGGAAAACATATTGATTTGTTCAATAAAGAAGGTATTTATAAAGAATTATGTGAAAAACAGTTGATAAAGATTACATGATAAAATTTAATTTACTAAAAGATAAAAACTATGACGGAAAACAACGTGAAAAATAATAATCCATTACTAACTTTTGAAGGAAAAAAATATAATATTAATGACTTAACTAGTGAAACAAAAGAAATAATTAAAGGATTACAAATAGCTGAAACTCAATTAAAAATGTATGAAGACACATTTAAATTATTAACTATTGGTAGGAACTCCCTAACAAATCAATTAAGAGAAAAACTTAAAAATTATGAGTAGATTCTAATAGTCATGAATTTCCTGAAGTGATATAGTTTCAATTTTATTTAGCCGTAAAGATTTAATTGCCTGTAAAGCTGCTTTTGCTCCAGGAATAGTAGTAAAAGTAGGTATATTATATTCTAAGGATGCTCTTCTGAGATAAGCGTCATCATGGAGAGCCTGTGAGCCAACTGGTGTATTTATAACTAATTGAATGAGACCAGAACGTATTGAATCTTCAATATTAGGCCTACCTTCATGAACTTTTAAAACTTCATCAACTTCAATTCCTAAATTAAATAAATATTTAGCAGTACCCTTAGTAGCAACTAATTTAAATCCTAATACTATTAGTTCTCTTGCAATATCCTCTAGATTCTCTTTATCTAAATCATTAGTTGATAAAAAGGCAACACCATCAGAAGGGACACCATTTCCAGCAGCCAATTCGGATTTTGCATAAGCCAGGCCAAAATCATCTGCCAATCCCATGACCTCACCGGTAGAACGCATCTCAGGGCCAAGTAAAGTATCAGATCCAGGAAACCTTTTGAAAGGTAAAACAGCTTCTTTAACCGCTTGATATTTAGGTATTAGTTCCTTAGTGAAATTTATATCTTTTAAAGAAGATCCTTGCATTAATTGAGTCGCCAATTTTGCAACAGGTTTACCAATAGCTTTTGAAACAAAAGGTATAGTTCTAGACGCTCTTGGATTAGCCTCAAGAATATATAATTTATTATCTTCACTACTATGATTTCTAATTGCAAATTGCAAATTAATTAAGCCAACAACATTTAATCTATTTGCAATTAATTTTGTCCATTTTTTAACGGTATCTAATGTCTGTTGGGACAAAGAAATTGAAGGTAGGCAACATGCTGAATCACCAGAATGGATGCCAGCAGGTTCTACATGCTCCATAAGACCTGCTATTACAACTGAACCTGTTTCGTCACATAACGCATCAACATCAATTTCTATTGCATTACTTAAATATTGATCTAAAAGAATCGGGTGATCTGGAGAAACTTTAACGGCCTCTTTTATATATCTAGATAAATCATTTCTATCTTTAACTATTTCCATAGCCCTTCCACCTAAAACATATGAAGGTCTCACGACTAAAGGAAAGCCTATATTGTTTGCAACTAATATTGCCTCTTCTTCATTACGCGCTATTCCATTGAGCGGTTGTCTTATATTTAATTCTTCTAGGATCTTAGTAAATTCCTCTCTATCTTCAGCTATGTCAATTGAATGAGGAGATGTTCCAAGAATTTTTGAATTACATTTAATACCTTCTTTAGACTCCAACCAATGAGATAAAGGCAAAGACAACTTAAGAGGAGTTTGTCCTCCAAATTGTACTATCAATCCATATGGATTTTCAGCCTCAATTATATTGAGGACATCCTCCAAAGTAACAGGCTCAAAATATAAAATATCGCTTGTATCATAATCAGTTGAAACAGTTTCAGGGTTACTATTAACCATTATGGTTTGGTAACCATTACTTGAAGCTTGATACGAGGCATGACAGCAACAGTAATCAAATTCAATACCCTGACCAATTCGGTTAGGTCCTCCTCCCAGTATCATGATTTTTTTTAAAGACTTATCATTATTGGCAAAAATTTCATTGTCATATAGCTTTAAATTGTTATCTGAATAAGCCTCTTCATATGTTGAATAGTGGTAGGGTGTTTCAGATGAAAACTCAGCTGAACAAGTATCAACATTTTTATATAGTGGTAAAACATTTAAAAATTTTCGATGATTTCTCACTTCAAAAAAATCAGATTTGGTTAATTTTGCAATCTGTTGATCTGAAAATCCCAATTGCTTTGCAATCAACATTAAATCTCTATCAATTCGAGTAAGTTCATTTCCTTTTAAAAATTTATTTTGAAAATTAAAAATATTTCGTAACTTCTCAATAAACCACAAATCTATATTTGTAATTTCATTAATAAAAGAATTAGTCTTACCAGATTCCATTGCTTTTTTAATAACTAATATCCTTTCAGCAGTTGGATTTCGTAAACTATTCTGTAAGTCATTATCGTTATTAAAATCACCAATAGAATCACATTCCCAACCAAAAATACCAATTTCTAAAGATCTCAAGGCTTTTTGAAAGGATTCTTCAAAGGATCTACCAATTGCCATTGATTCTCCAACAGATTTCATTGATGTATTTAAAATATTTGAAGAACCTTTAAACTTTTCAAAAGCAAATCTTGGTACCTTAGTTACGACATAATCAATTGAGGGTTCAAAACATGCAGGAGTTTTTTTAGTAATATCATTAATAATTTCATCAAGTCTGTATCCTACTGATAACAAGGCAGCAATCTTAGCTATTGGAAAACCTGTAGCTTTACTAGCTAATGCAGAAGATCTACTTACCCTTGGGTTCATCTCGATAACTATTACATCACCATTCTTTGGATTTACCGCAAATTGTATATTACTTCCTCCTGTTTCAACACCTACCTCTCTAATTATTTTTACCGATAAATCTCTAAGTCTTTGATATTCTTTGTCAGTTAAGGTTTGAGCTGGAGCCACTGTAATTGAGTCACCAGTGTGAACACCCATTGGGTCTAAATTTTCAATACTGCAAATTATTACAACATTATCAGCTGTATCTCTCATAACTTCTAATTCAAATTCCTTCCACCCTATTAAAGATTTTTCAATTAGTATTTGATTAGTAGGACTTTCGTCTAAACCAGATTTGCAAAGATCATTAAATTCTTCAAGATTATATGCTATTCCTCCACCAACTCCACCTAAGGTAAAAGCAGGTCTTATAATCAAAGGGTACGAATTTATTTGCTTAGATACTTCTCCTGCTTCAGATAAATTAGAAGCGATTCCAGAAGGACATACATTTACATTTATACTTTCCATCGATTCTTTAAATAATCTTCTATCTTCAGCTTTGTTGATAGCTTTTAAATCAGCTCCTATTAATTCAACATTATTATTTGTCAAGAAATCAGATTCAGAAAGTTTTACTGCCAGATTCAAGGCAGTCTGACCACCCATTGTTGGAAGAATCGCATCAGGTTTTTCTTTTAAAATTATTTGAGAAACTATTTCTGGAGTCAAAGGTTCAATATAGGTTTTATTTGCAATATCAGGATCAGTCATTATTGAAGCTGGATTAGAATTAATTAAAATAATTTCGTATCCAGCTTTTCGTAAAGCTTTACAAGCTTGAGTTCCTGAATAATCAAATTCACATGCTTGTCCTATAACAATCGGACCTGAACCAAGAATAAGGATTCTTTTAAGATCACCTCTTTGAGGCATAATTAGAAAACTTCATTTATTTAATGCTACTTATAAATCATCAGTTGTTAATCAAGTTACTTGAAAAGCAACATTTGTTTCTATAGTATTGATAATAAAATATAATTTATGAGCGAACTTCAGCGACTTAAAAGTTTGTTGCCTCCGGAGAATGAAAGTTGGGTTTTTATTGAAGCTGCCGCCGCGATAGATCCTCCATTGATTACATTGGAGGAAATTGGTCGTGATGAAGTTGAAATTCAAATAGATTTAGAAGAATGGGATAATTATGCAATTGATCATAGAAACTTATTATTTTGGCATGAAGTAGGAAAGATTCAAAACGATGCAATTCCACGAGACGGATGGGAGATGGCAGCATTAGCGATAGGCCTTGGTGGAGCGATAGGTGAACTATGGGTACAAGATGGATTACTTTTAATACTTGCTCTTGGCTTGTCAGGTTTTGCAGGATATAGACTTTACATAAAAAATAATTCTGAAAAAAAATTACAAGATGCTATTTTTGCAGATGAAAGAGCCATAGACCTTGCCTGTAGATTTGGGTACAGTATTCCAAATGCTTATAAAAGTCTCGGTGGGGCTTTAAAAGAGTTAATAGAAAAAACCAGAAAAAAGAAAAAAAGAATCATATTTGAAGATAGATTAGAAGCATTAAGAAAAAGTGCTGAAAAAGCTAGGTCAGAATTATCACAACAAGAGGGTTCAGACAAATCAGTTTCAAGTGAAAACGTTTATGGACAATAAATTGTTAGTTTTAATTGCGGCTAAAGCCTGTGATGAAAAAAAGGCTAAAGAAATAAAATTGATTAAAATCGACAAAGTTTCATACATTAGTGAATGGATACTCATTGCTGAAGGTTTATCAGATGTTCAAGTTAGATCAATTACTAATTCCGTCGAGGTAGAACTTAGAGACAAAGCAAATATTGAACCAATTAGAAAAGAAGGAGTTACCGAAGCAAAATGGGCACTACTTGATTATGGTGATTTAATAGTAAATATTTTTCAACCGGAAATAAGAAAGTTCTACGATCTTGAATCTTTTTGGAGTAATGGAGAAGACCTAAATTTTCCATAAATATATTGATGAATCAATTTAACTGCCCAGTCCCTAAAGATCAACAGCCCACAAATGAATTTATCGAATTATCAAAATCTAAAATATTTACTTGGCCAAAATCAAAGAAATCTTTTTCATTCATATTATTAAAGTTTTGGATAGGAACATTTTTTATATTTATTGTTATTTCTTCAGGGAGTGTATATTTTGAAACTTCTACATTAAGGTACGTTTTATTAAGCTTTTTTAGTAGTTTATCTTTACCATTTCTTTTCTCTATAAGGTTATATCTTGGTTGGAATCATGTATTCAAAAGATTAACTTCTGAAAAAGTAGAATATGAAGAATCAGGTTGGTATGACGGACAAATATGGATAAAACCAGTTAAATTAAAGGATAAAGAAACATTAATAGCATTATTAGAAGTAAAACCAATTTTAAAAAATTTAATTCAAATTTTATCTCTTATTATAATATTTGCTTTAATTGGAATTTTACTTTTCCAAAACATTAATCTCTAATATGAGTTCTAATTTTAAAAATTTATATACATCAAACAACCCTCCATTAGAGATGATATTAATGAGAGGTTCAAAACTAGAATCTATTCACAAAGTACACGCAGTAATTAGTGATAAAAAAGGAAGAGTATTAATGTGTGCTGGTAATCCAGAATATAAAAGCTTCATAAGATCAGCATTAAAGCCTTTTCAAGCTATTCCATTTGTTAGTAGTGGAGCTTCATCAAAAATCAAAAATCCATCAAAGTCTATTGCCTTATCTTGTGGATCTCATAGTGGATCAAAATTTCATACGAGAGAAGCTTTTAAAATTTTGTGGGAATACGATATAGATATTCATAAGCTCAAATGTCCTGTAAAAATAACAAGTCCCTTAGAACATAATTGTTCTGGTAAGCATGCAGCATTTTTAGCAACATGTAAAAAATTAAATTGGCCTTTAGAAAGTTATTTAAAGGGAGATCATCCTCTTCAAGTAGAAATTTTCCGAATAATATCTGAACTTCTTGAAATATCATTAGAGCAGATATATGCAGAAAGAGATGACTGTGGAGCGCCAACTTTTTATATGAAGATACTTGAAATGGCAAAATTATATTCACTATTAAGTAGTTCAGATAATGCGGAATTAGAGCAGATAAGTAGAGCAATGACAACTAATCCAACAATGATAAGCGACCACAATAGATTTGATACAGAAGTTATACAAGCTTCACATGGGCATGTAATAAGCAAGGGAGGAGCAGAAGGAATACAGTGTTTTTGTAAAGTAAATGAAGGAATGGGCTTAGCATTAAAAGTTGAAGATGGGTCAAAAAGAGCAAAACAATCAGTGGGGTTGCATATTCTAAAACAACTAGAATGGATTTCGGAATTAAGAATACAAGATATAAAAGACAAGATCATAAAATTACCTGAAGGGGTTCAAATTGAAGTGAAAGGACAATTAAAATTCCAAGAATCCTAATAAAACAAAAAAAGGAACCCTTTCAGATGTATGCTAAGTATGTTCCGCGGGGTAGAGCAGTCTGGTAGCTCGTCGGGCTCATAACCCGAAGGTCGGAAGTTCAAATCTTCTCCCCGCCACCAATTAAAAGCAGCTTTATAGCTGCTTTTTTAGTATTTGCAATTAGTTTCAGTGTTCTAAGAGGAATTAAAATTAGAACTTAAAGAATGAATAAATCCAAATATAGTTTCTGTAATTATTTAAAAATATAAGTCAACTCCAAATAATAAAGCGCAAATCCCTTTTCGTTACAATGACATGTTAGGAAGTTAGAAATAAAAAACTAGTATTTATAATAAAACCTCTTGAACAAAAACTGAAAAGTCTAAAAGCAATGTCTATGAAGAAAGCCGGGATTTGATCTTAAATTTGATAAAAGATAAGGGAATAGAAGTAGGAAGTGGAATTAAAAACAAAAAGTAAAGATAATAATTAAATACTTGACGACTTAATTCCTCTATACTTAAATTAATAGTACACCTGTATCACTAATTAATGTTTCCGGGAAAAGTTAATGTTTGGACAAATTTTTTATGGTTTTGGTAATTAGTTCCGAAATGGCTGGCTACATAACCCCAACTGCAGAAAACTAATTTTATTTATAAGAAATAAAAATCCTGCCAAAAACAATATCAAAATTATTACCCATACGTATTATGCGAATGATCTTGGTGAGCCCAGGGCAATTAAATCATCAAGTCAAATGCATTTGAGCAATGCCTGGGATAAATAATATGACCTTCAATTAAAAGGTTGGACTTTTAAGAACTTTATTTACCTGAATCAAAATGAAAAACATAAATCCAATTAAAAAGAAACTATCTAAGGATAATAAGAAAATATCTGTTCAAAACCCATCTATGTTATTAGCAGAATTTTTTAATGGTGTTGTAATTGAACTTGATGAAGAATATTCATATGACTCATAAAGAATTAGTAGATCAAGTTTCTGCAAAATTTTTTAAACAAAGCGGAAAAATAGAAAGCCAAAGATCATGGCTTGCAATGAGAAATTATTTAGAGCAGTTAGATATTGAGCAACTTAAGTTGATGCTTAAAGAAGGTACTTTATAAAAATAGGAGACTAATTTTTATTTAGTTCAGATCAAAGTTTAATTGGTTTAAATTCGCGCGGAAATATCAACTAAATGATCCAAATATTATTTACGTTCTTATTTTCTATAAAAGTAAAGTATTAAACATTAGGTGCTTTCTGATAGGAGGTTTTTATAAGATTTAATTATGATATAAAAAATTTTTTTTAAAATCTACAGAGCTGAAAATTAAAAATATTATTAATATACTGAACCTAATTATTTCGATTATTGGTAATCAAACCCCTCTCTCACAATGTTTATTTAATTTTAATTTAGAAAAATAATTAATAGATAAGTATAAGTTATCAAAGACATAATATTTGCTATGCACATATATCAGGACTATGACCTATGCTTTATGTGACGGAAATA
>QCVY01000004.1 GCA_003208695.1 Prochlorococcus sp. AG-686-P16
TTCTGACTGTAACCCCAAAATACTTGCCTGACATTTATATCTATTTTGCTCAGACTCGACTAAATGCAATTTCTCAATTTCCAAAAATAAGTTACTACATACTTTATCTTGCAAATCTTTAAAGCATGCATTTGCTTTTCTTAAAATTTCCGATTTAGTTGGTAATTGTTCCGCAACAATAGGATTTAATAATACAAACATAGGCAGTGAGAAACTCATGAATTTTTTATAACTAAAAAGAGTCAAAAAGTAAAAATCCTCCTAAAAAATCATGTTAAAAATAATATTAAAAGATAATCAATTCTTTTTTCTTTATAAAAAAAGGTGTTCAAAAAGAACACCTAAATTAAGGACAAATTAAGCTATTACAATATTAGCCTTGGACTCTATCCTTAAAGAGTTTTCCTGCTGAAAATGTAGGGACTCTTTTAGCGGGAATCGCAATTTTTTCCCCTGTTTTAGGGTTTAAGCCCTGTCTAGCAGAACGGTCCCTTGGCTCAAAAGAACCAAATCCAAGTATGGAGACTTTTTTGCCTTCCACTACTGAATCAACGATAGTTTCAATAGCTGCATCAACAACTAAAGATACATCTGTTTTTGTGAGCTCAGTACGAGCAGCTACAAGATTTACTAAATCAGCTTTGTTCATTGAATTGTTTATATAGCAGAGATTTGAAAGACAAGAGTTTTAAAATCAAGTCTAATTACCTCGAACTTGCATATCATATGGAGCAAACACAAATACGGCAACCAAAAATGCCGGCAGCGCAAGGTTTTATACAAAATTTAATGACATTTTTAGCTATTTAATAATATTATTAGATCTTAAACTTTTATGAGCACTTAAAGTTACTTTAGCCAAAATAATAGTGCAGAAGTCTTGCAGTAACAGGCTTCTTTTTAGAAAGTTTATTTTCTAATTATGAAAAAAATTTATATTTAAAAGTAATTAATTTAAGAATTTCAAATATTTATTATTTTTTATTAACTTTCAGATATATTTCCTTCTCAGCACATGATGGGGATATTCTTCCCATTATGAAATCAAAAAGTTCAGTAGCGACTTTCGTTTGAACCGAGGAATTGAACTTTTTTGTGTTTAAATATAAAATCAAGAAAAGGTTATTCAATTAGTAATATTAAAATTCTGTAATTTTTAAATTATTAATGAGTGAAACATCAAATTTGATTTTATTTTTAAATTTTACACTTATGATTCGAATGTTTGAATTATTTAATTAAGTTAGTTCATTCATTAAAAAAATTTAAGAAATAAAGAAACAGTGAATGATATAAAGGTGGGAAAACCATTGCCTCTGGGTAGTTCAATAACTTCAGAAGGAGTCAATTTCTCTCTAATCGCTTCAAATGCAGAATATGTAGAAATTTTATTATTCGAGAAAGAAGATTCAGTTGCTCCTAAAACAATCTTCAAATTAGATCATTTTCATAAGACTGGGTCTTACTGGCATGCTGAAATAAATAATCTTAAAGAGGGTTCAATCTATGCTTTTAGAGTGAAACAGAATGATAATGAGCTAAATAAAAATTATTCTAAAACAGTTCTAATTGATCCTTGTTCAAGAGGCATTACTGGATGGAGTAAATACAAAAGAAACAATGCGCTCAACAATATAGATAACATGAATTGCTGTCTAAAAAGTGTTGTTTGTGATAGAAAACTTTTTAATTTTAAAGATTTCCCCAGACCTAAACATTCATGGAAAGAAACTATCATTTATGAGTTGCATATCAAAGCATTTACTCAATCCTCTAATGAAGAGGAAAGTTGTTTTAAAAAATTCTTAAAAAAAATTCCATATCTAAAAGAACTTGGTATTACAAGCATTGAATTACTTCCAGTATTTTGTTTCGACCCAAATGATGCTCCTAATGGATTAGAAAATTTCTGGGGATATAGTCCTATTAACTGGTTTACTCCACATTTTCAATATCTTTCGAATATTTCCGCCAAACAAAATAGAGAAGAATTTAGAAAGTTTGTGGAAGAGTGCCATAAAGCAGACATTGAAGTTATTTTAGATGTGGTTTATAACCATACCTCTGAAGGTGATTATCAAGGACCTGCTATATCTTGGAAAGGGATAGATGAAAATCTTTACTATTTCATCGATAAAGATAAAAATTATCAGGATGTCTCAGGATGTGGAAATACAATTGCAGCAAATAGAGGCTTAGTTAGAAAATTGATAATAGAGTCATTAAAATGCTGGGTAAATGAATTAGGCGTTGATGGTTTTAGATTTGATTTAGGTATTGCCTTGTCTAGAGGTGAAGATCTCATCCCTCTTGATAATCCACCAATTTTTGAAGATATTGAATGTGAGCCTGAACTTGCCGATATCAAATTTATTAGTGAGCCTTGGGATTGTGGAGGATTATATAAATTAAACGATTTCCCATCTAAGAAAACATTTACATGGAATGGACATTTCAGAGATGACTTGAGAAGATTTTGGAAAGGAGATAAAGATACGGCTTGGAACATGAGTGACAAAATCAAAGGGAGTCCAGCACATTACAAAGAAAATAATTTCTTACCAAAGTCTATAAATTTCATAACTTCTCACGATGGATTTACACTAAAAGATTTAGTTAGCTTTAACAAAAAACATAATTTCGCAAATAAAGAGCAAAATAGAGATGGAGATAACCACAATAATTCATGGAATCATGGAGTGGAAGGACCTACATCAGACTTATTAATTAAAAAATTAAGAAAGCGGCAACAAAAAAATTTACTTTTGAGTTTATTTATTTCAAAAGGAGTCCCTATGTTGCAAATGGGTGATGAAATCGGAAGATCGCAAGGCGGTAATAATAATTCTTGGTGCCAAAATAATTCTTTGGGTTGGATGAATTGGGATAAAAATCAACAAGACTTAGAACTGTTAAATTACCTAAAATACTTAATAAAAATAAGAAAAAAATTTATTAATTTTTTTAATCCTATTTCTTCAATAAATAAAAAAGAAACTGACAATTTAGTAAATTATTATTGGCATGGTGCAAAGTTAGAAAGTCCAGATTGGAGTAGTTGGTCACATACAGTAGCATTAAGCATTAATAAAGGTGAAAATAATCCTTTAATTTGGGCCGGCTTAAATGCATATTCAAAAAGTATTGATTTTCACCTACCAAAATCTAAAAGTAAATGGTTCAAAGTGATTGATACTAATCAATCTGCAACTACTAAGCCTATTCCCCTTACAGATACTTTTATAAAAGTAAATAACAGAAGCTCTGTATTAATTATTTCAGAAGAAGTATTGGGAACAAAAAATAATATAATCTAAAAGCGGGCGGCGGGAATCGAACCCGCATCTTCAGCTTGGAAGGCTGAGGTTTTACCACTAAACCACGCCCGCAATAAGTAATAGAATTACCTTTGTAATAATACATTATCAAACAATCAAGAAAGTAAAACGATTGGAAAATTCACACTCAAAAAATATAATTAGATCAAGAACTAGATTAATGTTCTCTTATGGACTTGGAGATGCAGGCACAGGCTTAGCTGCCACACAATTTGGCTTCTTCCTCTTTAGATTCTTTATTTGTTCGGCAGGTTTACCAGTTCTAATTGCAGGTTCATTACTAATGTTGATCAAAATATGGGATGCGATAAATGACCCATTAATAGGATGGTTAAGTGATAGGACAAAATCAAGATGGGGGCCAAGGATCCCTTGGATGCTTTTTGCTGCAGTGCCTCTTGGGCTTTCTTTGGCGGCAATTTGGTGGATCCCTTCAGGTTCTGTAATAAACAAAACGATTTATTATACATTGATTTCAATAATAGTAATGACTGCTTATACGAGTATTAATCTTCCTTTCGCAGCTTTATCTACAGAAATCTCAGAAAAAACTTCAATAAGAACTAGATTAAATGCCGCTAGATTTACAGGCTCAATAATTGCTGGTTTAACTGGTTTAGTGATAGCTGGAGTAGTTTTAAATTCAGAAGGATTAGCTAATAACGAATATTTTTTGATGGGCAAAATTAGCGGTTTTATAGCAGTAATAACAACCTTAATATCTTGCTGGGGACTAGCCCCATATGCCAAAAAAGCTAGGCGACCATCTGGGAAAGCGGAACCAATTAAACTTCAATTTAAAAGAATATTTAATAACAAAAAATTTCTCAAAGTGATTTCTCTATACATATTACTTTGGTGTGCATTGCAGTTAATGCAAACAGTCGCGTTAATTTATGTAGAGGATGTTCTTAATGTACCTTCAGAAATTGCTAACTGGGTTCCAATACCCTTCCAAATAAGTGCTCTTGTAGGATTACAAATATGGGCAAGAGTTTCGAATAAGTTGAACAGAATTACAGCTTTAAACTATGGTGCAATTATTTGGATTGTTTCATGTACAGCAGCATTATTTTTACCTTCTTTATCAAAAGTTTCATCTTTAGAAGATGGCTTATTCCTTAACTTTAATAACCTTATTTTATTTGTAATTTTAATATTTATAATCTGTTTAATTGGAATAGGAGCTTCAACCGCGTACTTAATCCCTTGGTCACTACTTCCTGATGCAATAGATGAAGATCCAGAAAAACCAGCAGGTCTTTATACTGCTTGGATGGTTCTTATTCAGAAAATTGGCATTGGACTAAGTGTTCAAATATTAGGTTTATTACTATACGTATCTGGTTATCAATCATGCTTTGTGGACAATTCCAGTTTAAGTATTATTGAACAATCATCTTTAGCTCAATTAACCATTAGGCTATGTATTGGTTTTATACCTTCTTTATTAGTAATAATTGGGCTATTTATAATGCGAAAGTGGGATAAAAAATTATTAACCAACTAATATAAAAGCATGTATTATCCGAAGTTTTTTAAAAGACTTGTAAGCAGCCTCATAATTGGAGGGCAAGCAATTAACTATATATTTAAAGGTAAAATTTCAAAAAACGATCTTTTTGAACAGCTGATGGAATCAGGTCCTGGAAGTTTACTAATTGTTTTAATAACAGGCATTGCGGCTGGCACTGTTTTTAATATTCAGGTAGCCTCCCAACTAACAAGCATGGGTGTTTCAAGTGAAATAGGTGGCTTACTAGCTGTTGGAATGGCAAGAGAAATGGCTCCTCTTCTAACTGCTACTTTAATGACTGGCAAAGTCGCTACCGCATATGCGGCTCAACTTGGAACAATGAAAGTTACTGAACAAATAGAAGCAATAACAATGTTAAGAACTGAACCAATTCAATATTTAGTAGTTCCAAGATTACTTTCTATGATAATCATGTCACCAATACAATGTCTTTTATTTTTATCAGTTTCCTTATGGAGTGGGCAAATTTGGAGCACAATTTTTTATAACGTTCCTCCCATTGTTTTTTGGACCTCTGTTCGTTCTGGTAATGTAAGCTTAACCAGTTCTGACTTATCATCCATGATAATTAAATCAGTAGTTTTCGGATTACTAATATCAATTATTGCCTGTGGATATGGCCTTACTACTAATGGAGGTCCCAAAGAAGTAGGAACAAGTACAACAGGTGCTGTTGTAATGACTCTTGTTACTGTATCTTTAGTGGATGTAGTTTTAACACAAATATTATTTGGATAAATCGATGTTTAATACTAAATCAAAGATAAATGAGCCTGTAACCATCTCTCCATCTTTCCAATTACCAATAATCCTAATAGTTTTAAGTTTTATGCTCCTATTTTTAAATATTGGTTATTGGCCGACAATAGTATTTGCTTCTTTTAGCTTTTTTTTACTGCTTCAATCATTCACTTTAAGAATAAAAATCACGAATGAAGATTTTGTAGTTTTGCAACTTGGGAAAGAAATAAGAACCTTTCCATTTAAAAATTGGATCTCTTGGAAATTCTTTTTTCCCATAATCCCTGGTATTTTTTACTTTAGAGAAAAGTCTAGCCCTCATTTATTACCTATACTATTTAATCCAGAGCAACTAAAAAACGAACTTATAAAGAAAGTTGAATCTCTGGAAATTAAAAACCCTTAAAAATAAATTTTTGATTAATTACGAATTTAATTAAATGACTAATACTAAAGTTTCTAATAATAATCCTGAAAAGGAATCAATAATCAATAAATCAATTACAAAAGCAAAAGATAATGAAATTATCACAAATAAAGCAATTCAAAATAAGAAGGTAAATTCGGTAAGCAAAAAAACTAATAAATCTGTAAATGATATTTCAAATGAAATCTTTAGCGAGCTGATATCAAAAAAAATCTCATTAGTTAGAGAGATAAAAGATTTAGAAACAAAAAAAAATGAGTTAGATAAGGATATTGAATCAAATTTCAAGGGTCAATCAGATAATATTGCGAAAAGAGTGAAGGGATTCCAAGAATATTTAACGGGTTCTTTACAGAACCTTTCACAAAATGTGGAAAAACTGGAATTAGTTTCACAACCAATAGTTGTAAAGCCCTCTCCTCTGGATGAAAAGAATGAGGATTCAAACAAAAATGAATTGATTACGGTTCCTGCATTATCTGAAACATTTAAACCAGATGAACAACTCATTAGAAGTTGTTTCTCAACTTTTATAGAACAACCTGATTTTTATTCAGAGCCGTGGAAATTAAGACGAAGCCTTGACTCATCAGATATTGAAGTAATGGATGATTGGTTATTTAATATGGGTGGAAGGGGTTCCCTAGAGAGTAGGGGTTCGAGACAAAAAAATGCTTTATTATCTGCTGGATTAATAGCTATTCTTGGTGAATTGTATGGTGACCAGTTTCAAACTCTAATATTGGCTTCTCAACCTGAGAGATTAGGAGAATGGAGGAGAATTTTACAAGATTCCTTGGGCCTCATAAGGGATGATTTTGGACCTAATAGTGGCATTGTTCTTTTTGAAAGGCCAGAGGGCGTTATAGAAAGAGCTGATAGATTAGAGGCCAATGGGGAATTACCCTTTATTATTGTGGATGCAGCGGAAACTTCTGTAGAAATACCAATTCTTCAATTTCCATTATGGCTTGCTTTCGCAGGCTCAAATGATGAAATTTATGATGATCTAGAACTAAATTAACTTCTATGAATATTTTAATCATATTGATAAGCTATTTTTTAGGATCACTGCCAACAGGATTCTTATTTGGTAAATTTCTAAAAAATATTGATTTAAGACTAATAGGATCTGGATCAACCGGAGCAACAAATGTTTTAAGAAACGTGGGTAAATGGCCGGCTTTTTTTGTTTTTATTATTGATGTAGGCAAAGGTCTAATTGCTGTAAAGATTGCTCAATATTATACAAATCAAAACTTTTTTGAAGTTTTAGCAGGGATTTCTGCTATTGCAGGACATATATGGCCAATATGGTTAAAAGGAAAAGGTGGGAAGGCAGTAGCTACTGGTTTAGGAATGTTTATTGCTCTTTCCTGGAAAGTAGGATTTGCATCACTGGGGATTTTTTTAATAATTCTTGCAAAGTCTAAGATTGTCTCTTTATCAAGTATCTCAGCTGCAATTTTTTTACCACTTTTGATGTTTTTGGATATTGGAGTTACTAATCAACCTTACTTCTTAATTAGTTTAGTTGTATCAATATTAGTTATTTGGAAGCATAGAACAAATATTAGAAGATTACTTAAAGGAGAAGAATCAAAGATAAATGACGTTAATAAATAGAATCACAGATGTCAATAAAAGCCTTTTGGGGATCTTTGGCTTTAGTAATAGCTCTTCCAATAACCAACTTAGAAGCTCCATTCCTTATCGCTTCATGAGGATTCATTATTCTATTTTGATCATCTTTTTTTTGAATCTTTGTCTTAATACCAGGTGTAATTAATTCGAAATTATTTTTATAAATTGATCTCAATATCTTTGCCTCCCATGGGGAACAAACGCATCCATCTAATCCAGCATTAAAAGATAACTTTGCAAGCCTGACAACATTATCCTCAATCGAGTTTTCTCTATCAAGATCAGTTTGGAATTCTTCACTAGATAAGCTAGTTAAAACAGTTATCCCTACAACATAAGGGGCCTTTACTGTCGCTATTTTTGCTCCTTCTAAAGATGCATTTTTTGATGCGGTGAGAGCTTTAGAACCTGCTGAAGCATGAATAGAAATAATATCAACTCCTAGTTTTGATACCTCATAACAAGCAGCACTCATAGTATTTGGAATATCGTGAAATTTAAGATCTAAGAAAACTTTTTTATTTAAATCTTTCAAAATTTTAATTACACTTGGTCCATTCCTTGTGAATAGTTCTAAACCAACTTTTACCCATTTAATATTGGGACATCTATCTAGTAATAGTTTTGCTTGATGTATATCTAATCCGTCAATAGCCAATATTATTTTCTCTTCTGAGTTAATTATATTCATTTATTTTAAGTCTCAAACCTTTTAATTATTTTTTTGCCAATTTGCAAAATTTTACCGGATAAATCTTCTTTTGAATCAAAAACAAGATCTGGATTTACTAATTTATTGCTATCTATTTTTACACCTCCACCTCTAATGGATCTTTTTGATTCGCTACTAGATTTAAATAATTTTAATGAGCTTAATAAATAAAAAAACTTTACAGGAAAAACTATTTCTTTAAAAGAAAGTATTGGAATCTCTCCAACTTTTTCTTTGAGTCCTAAAAAAAGTTTTTCACAATTAGATTGTGCTCTTAATGCTTCTTCACGCCCATGGTATAAAGATGTTACTTCCAAGGCCATGAGTCTTTGCAAATCTCGAGGATTATTTTCTTTAAGGAGAGTTAAATCTAATTCTGTAAGCAATTCAAAATAGGATGAAATAATATTATCTGGAACTTTTTCTAGTTTTGAATACATCGATAGTGAATCCTCCATCAAACCAACAGTATTCGATTCTGATTTACTCATTTTTTTAATTCCATCCAATCCAGTTAAAATTGGAAGCAATATTCCATACTGTGGTTCTTGTTTAAAGTGTCTTTGCAAATCTCTTCCTATTGCAATATTAAATTTCTGATCTGTGCCCCCAAGTTCAATATCTGAATTCACTACCACTGAATCATAGCCTTGAAGTAATGGGTATAGAAATTCATGTAATGCAATCGGGGTTTGAGAATTATATCTTTTATTAAATTCTTCCTTAGCTAGCATCTGACTAACAGTAGTGCTTCCCATTAATTCAATAATTGAATTTAAGTTGAGATTTTTTAACCATTCGCTATTGTATCGAATTTCTATCTTATCTTTAGAATCAAAATCTAGAATAGAATCATCGGAAGATTTACCCATCCCAAGTTGATTTAAATATGTTTTGGAGTTTTCCTTAACCTCTTCTTCTGATAATTGAACTCTGGTTTTATTTTTTCCAGTTGGATCTCCTATTTGTGCAGTAAAGTCTCCAATTATTAGTACAGCAACATGACCATTATCTTGGAATGCTCTGAGTTTTCTAAATAATATGCTGTGACCAAGATGAATATCAGTTCCAGTTGGATCTATCCCAAGCTTCACCCTTAATTTTCTTTTGTTTTTATTTGCATCATGAATTTTATATGCAAGCGTTTGTTCTGAATTTTTGAGTGGGAATGATTCTTCAATTCCTCTGATTAGCCATTTTGGTAATTCAAATTTTTGTACCATAAAAAATAAATTCTAGAAAATTAGGAAGTTTGATCAAGTTCTTTCTTCATTCTTATCAAGGTTTTATTCATTTGATCGAACATTTGATCTGGAGTAATCCCAAATTGACTCAACTGCGTTTTTAATTGTTCTACAGTCATTTTAGCTTGAAAATCTTCTGACAATTCAAATCTTTTCATGAAAACCTTATAACGATCCATAAGTGTCTCCATTTTTTTTATAAACATTTTTTTCCCTTCTCTATCAAATTTTCCATAATCAGTACCAACTTTCATAAGATCTTGATAATCTGTAAAAAGCTTTTTTGCTTCTTCTTGTACTATATCTGACTCGAAAAAGCTCATTTTTTTTTTAAGTTAACTCATTTTTACTTCCTTACCAAGATAACAAAAATCTTTTGAATTGATTACAAGATTAATAATTTTTTAGTTTAAAAATAAATATTTGAATAATCTAAACTCATAATTAAAATTCTAAAACATATTAAATACATTTGGAAAACTCTGATTTAGATAATATTTCAAAGAAAAATAAGCAATTTGAGTTATTTAGCTCCTCAGTAGATACTTCAAGTTATCTGCCTTTCTCAAATAATCTCAAAGTTAGAAGTAAAACCTTAATTACCTGGCGAAATAGAATTTCTTATTATCAATCTAAAATTGTAGAAGATAACCAAAATAACATTTTTCAACAATCGATAATTCCCGAGAACCATAATATTCATCATGCAAGAATTAATCCCTTTTCATTACAGGGATTATCGTTAAATTTTTGGAGAACAAATCAATACGTACATAACGGTCCAGCCATGTATTTTGTAATTGATACAATGGGTAGTTCTCAAATAATTCTTTATATAGGGGAAACCAATTCAGCTAATAAAAGATGGAAAGGTGAGCACGACTGCAAAAATTACCTTAGTAACTATAAAGAAGCGTTAGCATATAACAATCTGACTAATCAGTTAGATATACGTTTTTTTTTAGATGTACCCAAAGAAGCTAAATTAAGACGTAGATTAGAACAGAAACTAATATATTTATGGATGCCACCATTTAATAAAGAAACTAGAGATAGGTGGTCAACTACATTTACAAACAATTAAAAATTAATTTAATCTTTTAAACAATGCAATTTTCAACTTTCCAACAAGATCTTAATACTTGGCAGGGCTCTACATTAATATTTGGAATTGTTGAGGAGGATCTTAAGAATCAATTAGAAAAAATTGATTTCATTATTGATTCAAAGTTATTACAAGAAAAAATCAATCAAAAAAAGTTCAAGGGAGAAAAAGGGAAGATATTAAACTTCGATTTTTTTGATCAAAGATTGCAAACTCTAAAGATTATTGGTCTTGGAGAAAGCAAAAATATAAACAGTACTGATATTAAAAATTCTCTAGCGGATGTAATAAGAAAAAGTGCTGATAAAGAAGAAAAAATTAGTATCTTATTTCCTTGGGAATTAATAAATTCTGAAGAAGAAATTCAATCATTTGTAGAATCAGCAAGATTATCAGCCTACAAAGATAATCGATTCAATAGCAAAAGAGATGATAAAAAAGTTCTTAAAGAAATTGAATTTTTGAATTTAAATAAATTTAAAAATATAAGCTTCAATGAAACGGAATATATTTGTGAAGGCGTTGAGCTGGCAAGGAGGCTTGTAGCTGCTCCCCCTAATAGTCTTACTCCACTAGAGATGTCTATACAAGCCTCAAAAATTGCTAAAGACCATGGTTTAGAGATTAAAATTCTTGAAAAAAATGAATGTGAAGATTTAGGTATGGGTGCATATTTAGCAGTAGCTAAAGGTTCTGATTTAGAACCTAAATTTATACATTTAACTTTAAAGTCGAAAAGTCCTGTGAAAGAAAAGATTGCATTAGTAGGTAAAGGTTTAACCTTTGATTCTGGAGGTTACAACCTAAAGGTTGGAGCTTCCCAAATTGAAATGATGAAATATGATATGGGTGGGAGCGCTGCAGTTCTTGGAGCTGCCAAAGCACTCGGAGCTATAAAACCAGATGGCTTAGAAATTCACTTTATTGTGGCAGCTTGTGAGAATATGATAAATGGATCAGCTGTACATCCTGGAGATGTTATAAAAGCATCAAATGGCAAGACAATTGAAATAAATAATACTGATGCTGAGGGTAGGCTTACATTGGCCGATGCATTAACCTATGCATCTAATCTAAAACCCGATTCAATAATTGATCTTGCTACTTTAACTGGTGCAATTGTTGTCGCATTAGGAAATGATGTAGCCGGTTTTTGGACCAATAACAAAATGATGGCAAAGGACTTAAAAATAGCATCATCCCAAGCTGGAGAAGC
Source organism: Prochlorococcus sp. AG-686-P16 (assembly GCA_003208695.1). Taxonomy (GTDB): domain Bacteria; phylum Cyanobacteriota; class Cyanobacteriia; order PCC-6307; family Cyanobiaceae; genus Prochlorococcus_A. Next base: position 11,965 of record QCVY01000004.1, read on the forward strand.
ATTATGGCAAATGCCCTTACAAAAATCTTATAAAGATGGTCTGAAGTCACATATTGCCGACATGAAAAATACTGGGCCAAGGGCTGGTGGATCCATAACAGCTGCATTATTTTTAGAGGAATTTTTTGATAGAAATATAAATTGGGCTCATATTGACATCGCTGGAACTTGTTGGACTGACAAAAATAAAGGTATTCATCCATCAGGAGCTACAGGATATGGAGTTAAAACTTTAGTTCAATGGATTAAAAATAAAAGATGAGAAAAAAAATAATTATTCAGACCAAACATTAATTGATCTAGCATTTTCTTTCCATAATTTATCCAATTGCTGATCTCTTCCACAAGAGAATCTATAGAACTTATATTTTAATTCATTTCTATTAGCAAAATCCTGATGATATGCCTCCGCTTCCCAGAACTGACTTTTTGGTTTTAGCTCAACATTAATTTTCTCTAAATTAACCCCTAATTCCTTTGAAGCAGAAAGGAGAGATTTGCTGGCTTCATTCTTTTCCTCTGAATTTTCAAAGAAGATGACTGGCCTATAAGAATCTCCTCTGTCACAAAATTGGCCTCCAGCATCAAGTGGGTCAATATTTCTAAAATATAACCTATATATTTCTGCTAAAGATACTACTTCTGAATCATAATTTACTAAAACAACTTCTTGATGCCCATTATGATTTTCATAAGAAGGTTTTTGTAAATCCCCGCCAGAGTATCCACTAATTACTGAGTTTATACCTCTTAACGATTCCAAATCATGTTCTAAACACCAAAAACATCCACCCGCCAGTACTACTTCGTCAGCTAAAGTATTTATAGGATTTACTAGTATTGAAAATACAATAATTAATGAGAGAACGTATTTCATCTTTTAATTATAAACATCAAATTAAAGAATTTATAATTTCTTCAGCAGCTCTTTTTACTACACCTTCTTGACCTAACTCTTTTTTTAAATCAGCATAACCTTTTGAAATTTTTTCTTTTTCTGATTTACGATTGAGTACTCTACAGGCCTTATCATATATTTTTTTTACCTCAAAGTCTTTTTGAACGAATTCAGGAATAATTAATTTTTTTACTAATAAATTTACTGGAGAAATAAATTTTACTTTAAAATTGAGAATTTTTTTTGCAATAAAAGCTGTAACTCTACTTACCCTATATCCAACGATTTGTGGTATCCCATATAAAGCTAATTCCATATTTACTGTTCCTGATTTACATAGGGCTAATTTAGTTAAAGAATAAATATAAGTTTTTAATTCTTCGATATCTTTTTGAGATACAACCTTTCCTTTAACTTTATATTTATCAAAAGCTAATTTAAATTTAGAATCAAAAACTTCTCTGCAAGAAGGAATATAAACAATGAGATTGGGATAATTTTTTTGTAATTTTCTTGCTACCTGCATAAAAACAGGTAAAACATATCTTAATTCTTGAGGTCTTGATGCTGGCATTATTAACAAGATATTTTCATTTGCTCTGAGCTTTAGAATTTTTCTAGAATCTTTTTTGGTAGGAATTTTTTTTATCAAATCAATCATTGGATGTCCAATCCATAAAACATTTCCACCTCGTCTTTTATAAAAATTTGCTTCTTGTTTAAAAATTGCAAAAATTCTGTCCGAAAAGCTTATCAGGTCTGTCGTCGAATTGTTCCCAACTCGCCAAGCCCACTCTTGAGGGGCGATATAATAATAAATTGGGATTTTATTCTTCTCATTTTTTAATTTTCTTCCAATTTTAATATTAGGACCCATATAGTCTATTAAGATTAAGCAATTCGGCGATAAATTTTTAAGTGATTTATAAAATTTTTTTTGTATTTGAATTGTTGGAATAATGAGTGGCAAAGCCTCCCAAATACCAATGGCACTTAAAGATGTAGTATCTTGAAAAATTTTTACACCCTCTTCTCGCATCCTTTCTCCACCCAAGCCACATATTTCTAAATCAACCAAACGTTTTTTAGCTTCATTAAATAATGCATTAGCTAATAAACTTCCATGTAAATCTCCTGACACCTCCCCAGTGCTTATGAATATCTTTCTATTCATAAATTAATTGAAGGCATTGGTCCTCTTCTTTTGTTAGATATTGAATCTTTTAGAAAATTACATAGTTTGCTAGAAGAAAAGTCTAATTCTTCTTTCATCGCTATTTCCAATGATATAGAAATTACATCTTTCGACTTAAATAATAAATTCCAGGTATTTTGCAATAATTTTAAATCAAACTCTTTATTTCCCATTAACCCACTTCTTTTAATTCCTACCCTATTTAAACCTCTCAATCTACCAGGATGTCCCTCTGCTAAGCAAAAAGGAGGTACATCTCTGTCTACCCTAGTCATTCCACCTATCATTGCTAGATATCCAACATGTACAAATTGATGGATACCTAAACAACCTCCAATAATTGCATTATCTTCAACTTTTACATGACCGGCAACCTGGACACTATTTGATAAAACAATTCCATTACCAATTTCACAATTATGACCAATATGTGTATAAGCCATTAATAAATTATTATTACCTATAATCGTTTTTTCACCTTCATCAGTAGCCTTATTAATAGTTACACATTCTCTAAAAGTATTATTGTCCCCAATAATTACCTCTGAAGATGCACCCTTATATTTAAGGTCTTGTGGCTCAAGTCCAATGAAAACGTTTGGGAAAACTTTATTATTTTTACCTATTCTAGTTTTCCCTTCAATAACAGCATTAGGACCTATCTGAGTACCTGAATCTATTACAACGTTTGGTCCAATAATAGCTCCACCAGAAATAGAAACTCCATCATATAATTCTGCACTTGGATCAACAAACGCATTTGGATGAACTATTGCACCTTTAAAATTTGTATTTTTAATCTCCATGTTTTTAATCAACTAATGAAAACATTAATTCGCCTGAGCAAACCAACTTCCCATCAACATGAGCTTCACCTTTTACTTTCCCAAATCTTTTTCTTTTTATACTTAATAATTCGCAAGTAATTACTAATTGGTCTCCAGGGACGACTGGTCTTCTAAATTTGACATTATTAATACCTGCAAATACAAAAAGTCCTTTGGGAAGGTCAGGCATTTGAGTTACGATTACTCCCCCTACTTGAGCCATTGATTCAACAATAAGCACCCCAGGCATTAACGGTCTCTCTGGGAAATGACCCTGAAATTGAGGCTCATTTATAGTCACATTTTTCAATGCAACGGCTTTTTTACCCGGGATATGTTCTATAACTCTATCTAAAAGAGCGAAAGGAAATCTATGAGGCAAAAGACCCAATATTTCCTCAGAAGATAGTTGATTATTTTTACTCGATAATTGTTGTTCCAAAACTTAAGAAAATAAAGTTAATTTTTTAGTGATGAGGCCAATAAAGCATTCAAAGAATGTGATCCTTTATAGACTAAAATTTGAGCCTTAGGTAACCCTACCAAAGCTAAGTCCCCAATAAGATCTAAAATTTTATGTCTTATAGGTTCATTACTAAATCTTAATGGAGGATTAACCCATTTATCCCCATCACATACGAGGGCATTTTCTATACTGCCCCCTTTGATTAATCCCAATTCACTTAATTCTTGAAATTGGTCCTTAAAACCAAATGTACGAGCAGGAGCAATATTTTCCACAAAACATTTTGGATTTAAATCTATTACATAAGTTTGATTTCCAATTGCTTTATAAGGAAAATTTATAGTTGAGATAATTGTGATTTTATTAGATGGAGTTAGAGCTATAACTGAACTATCTTTATTAAATATCATTGATTTATTAATCTCTCTTATAAAGATCTTTGGTTTAGGAACTCTTTTAATGCCAACGTCTTCAAATGCCTTAACCCATTGAATTGCTGATCCATCGAGTAATGGAATTTCCTTCCCATCAACCTCAATATGAATATAACTCAATCCACAACCTGCCAATGAGGCTAATAAGTGTTCAATAGTATATAAATTTCTTCCCGCTAATTTGACTGCAGTACATAACATGGTACTGCCAATTAAATTTTGATTTAACTTAAAAATATCATCAGGCTTATCTGAAAAAGAAACATAGTAACCCTCTTTTTCAAACGGTGAGATTTTTACTCTTGTTTTTTCACCACTATGAAGTCCTACCCCCTCTTTAGTGATAACACCAGAGAGTGTGTAACAGGAATCATAATTAGAAGGCCAAGCAAACACTTAAAATTTCCATCCAACTCCGAGAGTATATCTCCAATCATCACTTAAGTCTTTACTAGCAATATCTAATCTTAGAGGGCCAACTGGTGTCTTAACACCGATCCCTCCTCCGAGACTATATCCAGAACCCGATTTTAGTAATAATTTACCTGGTTTACCTGGAACGTCATCCTGGGATCCTAAATCACTTCCAAAATCAGCGAATAAAGATCCTGATATTAATCTCCAGACGGGGAAACGATATTCAGCAGTTGCTTCCACAAAACTTTTACTTACAGAAAGATCACAGGAGCCCCAACCTCTCACAGATGAAGAACCTCCCATACAAAACGCTTCATAAGGAGGTAAATCCCCGAAAATTGTTCCAGCTTTAAATTCGAATCCAATAGTTTGAGGGCAATCACTATTAACAACATCACTGGACTTACATCCTTTAGTAAGGTTAATCAATTTTGTTGGAACAAAAAAAGCATATGTAGCTCTTACTCTATTAAAAGTTGGAGAGTTATTTCCCATTGAAATAAACTGTTCACTACCAAGACTAAATTTATTTCCTGAAGTTGGATTAATTGCATTATTTAAATTATTTCTTGAAGTAGAGCCAATAAAACTAACTAATGTATTTTCAGAAGGGCAAGAACCATCTTTAGGTGTGTAACCTATACAAATAATTTCATTTATATTTTCAGTCGTAGGTGTTCTATCCCCATAGGGTTTTTTATTACTGTCACTATCAATCATTTTTACTTTTTTTGAAATTCATCCCTGCAAGAACTCTCCATTTGGAGTCTTTGAAAGGATCTCCACCATTTAGTGGCCTTGAAAAAGAGAATCCACCCCCTGTTTTTTCTAAAACTATAGAGGATAAAGAATCACTACTCTCTCTTGTTGTATCGTTAACAGCATAAATTCTTCCATTATTTTCACTTCTAAATTCTTGAGGATAATCTCGACTTAAAAAAACATTAGTCCTAAAAGAAGTCTTATACTTGTCTCCTTTTATCCAAGGGTCAGTTAATGATAAGTTATAGGTTGTTGAGTACTCGCCAAAATTAAGGTTGACATTTGTTGACCATGCCCTTCCTAGCGCATTAGTTTCTTGTAACCCAATTTGTGCAAAGATCCCGGAACTATTACTGTATCCTATCCCACCTGTTAGGGAACCTGTTCTTTGTTCGCTCAAATCTAAGAAAATTAAAACTTGTCCGGGTTTTTTATTATCCGGACCAAGAGAAACTTTGACATCATCAAACAGGGATGTGGCATAAAGTCTTTTTATATCGGCTTCTAATATTTTTCTATTAAATATAGATCCTGGGATTGTCTTCAATTCTCTTTTTATGACCCAATCTTTTGTTTTACCTTTCCTAGGTTTTCCATCAAGAATAGATTCACCATCTGATCCAACAAATCTTAATTCAATATCAGAAACTATTCCTTCCTCCACATTTAAAATGATAACTCCATCATTAGAGATTCTTTCAGGACCATTTATTCTTGAAAGAGAATAACCCTTATTTTCATACCATTTTTTAATTAATTTTATTCTATTTTGAAGTTCATTTAAATTCAGAGTGGTCCCATAATACTTACTAAAAATATCCTCCACAAATTTATTAGGAATAATTATATTTTTCGGATTAAGTTTGACTTTTGTCAAGATTGGATTAGGCACAATATTTACAATCAGCCTTACTCCTAATGGGCCATCTTGAGATTTGATTTTTACCCCTGAGAACCATCCACTTGCATAGATAAGATTTAAATCATTTTTTTAATTTTTTATTATCAATAACGCTTCCAGGTTTGATAAGCATCGAATCATATGCTGCTAACTCTAACTTTCTCCCTTCAGGATGTTTTTCCCATCCTTCAATAACTATTTCTGAAATGAGCACATTCTCCTCAGAATTGTCTTTGCCATTATCTACAATTAACACATTATTATTTTTCACAAAATCAAAAGCCGACATCTGATCATTTGAATGTTGATTTGTACTTTTAATATTGATTATATTTTTTTTTAATTCTCCTTCTTTATCAAGCAAATACCTAGCTGCTAATTCTGAATTATTTGATATCAAAATTAAAGAGAAACAAGCCATGCTTGTAAAACCTCTTGCCAATTTTGAAAAATTATTTCGCATAATATTTTAAAAACAAGATAAAAAATAGTCTTTTGAGTTAGATTAAATGAAATTATTTATTCTTTTATTAATTTCACTGTATGCTTCAATAAAGCCGCCTAAATCATTTCTAAACCTATCTTTATCAAGACTAACAATTGTACCATTTTTTTGATTAAGATCCCATAATCGGCAATTATCAGGACTGATCTCATCGCCTAAAAGGATTTGGCCAGAACTGTTATAACCAAATTCTAATTTAAAATCTACAAGATCTAGCTTGATATTGTAGAAAAATGTTTTTTAGAAGTTTATTAATCTTTAATGTCATATCAGTTATAAAGTCTAATTCTTCATGAGTAATTATCTTCAATAAAGTAATTCTATCTTTTGTTAGAAGGGGATCATTAAGAGTATCGTTTTTAAGATAAAAATCAATCAAGGGTCTTTCCAAAATTGTTCCTGGCTTAATCGTAGTCTGTTTACAAAGAGAACCATATGCCGTATTTCTTAGAACAACTTCAAGGGGTATGATTTTTATTTTTTGCGCAATCATTGAATTATTATTCTTGAGGCTAATGTAATGAGTTGGTATATTATTTTTGATAAGAAACTCAAATATTTTTGAACTTATAAGGCAATTCAATTCACCTTTGCCCTCAAACTGAGCTTTCTTCAGTGCATTAAAAGCTGTGGCGTCATCTTTAAATTCAATAATTACTTTATCTGAATCTTCATAAGCAAATATTTTTTTTGCTTTGCCTTCGTAAATAAACTTTAATTTACTATTCATTAAAAACCCCTTTGAGAACTAAAATTAAATATAATTGAGTTATTAGCTAGAAATAGAAATGTTTAATAGATTAAATATCACAATTTTAGCTGATTTCCCCTCAAAATCCCACAATATAAATAACTAATTCATGAGTATTAATTCAATTAATAAAGAAATTTTTAATAAATTAGAGAATATTTTAATAATTGGTAATGGTGGTCGAGAAAATTCATTAGCTTGGGCTATTCAAAAAAATGAATTAGTCAAAAAAATTTATCTACTTCCAGGTAATGCTGGATCAAAAAAAATAAATAAATCTGAGAGAATTAGTCTAGATTTGAATAATATTAAAGCATTAACCTCGAAACTCAAATTTCTAAATATAGACCTAATAGTAATAGGACCAGAGACCCCCTTAGCAGAAGGTTTAGGGGATGTTCTTCGGAAAAATAACTTTGATGTATTTGGTCCGGGAGCAGATGGAGCCAAATTAGAATCAAGTAAATCTTGGGCAAAGGGATTTATGAAGGAGGCAAATATTCCCACTGCAAATTTTTGGAAAGTCAACTCATTAAAGGAAGCAAAAGAAATTATTTTTAGATCTCCAAATCCATTAGTAGTAAAAGCTGACGGATTAGCTTCAGGAAAAGGAGTTTTCATCCCTGAATCAAAAGAAGCATCTATAAATGCTACAGAAGAAATTTTTAAGGGTAAATTTGGTGAGGCTGGCGAAATAGTTGTTTTAGAAGAAAAAATTGAAGGTCCAGAAGTTTCAGTTTTTGCTCTTTGTGATGGAAAGAAATATGTTTTACTACCTACAGCTCAAGATCATAAACGACTTAATGAGAATGATAAAGGGCCTAATACGGGAGGAATGGGAGCTTATTCTCCTACTCCTCTGATGACAAAAAGTCATCTTGATAGTATTACCAAGCAAATAATTGAGCCTACAATTGATTTATTGTTGCGTAAGAATATCGACTACAAAGGGGTTTTATATTTTGGATTAATGATTACAAAATTAGGCCCAAAAGTTATAGAATATAATTGCAGATTTGGAGATCCTGAATGCCAAACAATAATGCCTTTAATGGATAAGGATTTTGTAATTCTTCTACAAAAATGTGCCAAAGGTAATCTTCTTGGAAATGAAAAAATTAAAATGTCTAATAAATTCAGTGGTTGTGTAATTGCGACTTCCAAAGGTTATCCTCATAATTACGAAAAAGGCTTTCCGATAAATTACGGGAATATTGATTTTGAAGATTGTCAAATCTTCGATTCTGGAACATCTTTAAATTCTAATGGTGAATTTATTTCTGATGGAGGAAGAGTTCTTAGTATTGTTTGTCAAGGCAAAGATTTTAATAAGGTTTTTGAAAAGGCTTATAAGAATTTAAAAGAAATTAGTTTTGAAGGGATTTATTATAGAAAAGATATTGGTCATCAAGTCAGAGTAAAAAAAATGATTAAGAGGGCAAATTAAATGATTGAGAGTAATGAGCCTAATAAAATAAAACTTACTCCTTCAAAGGAAATGGTTGATGATAATAGTCCTGACTACTGGTCTAATAGAGTTTTAATTTGGTGGAGTGGTTTTAGTTTAAGAACAAAACTATTAGCTATAGCAACTCTTGTTGTAAGCCTTTTAATGACTGGTATAACTTTTTTTGCTCTTAATAGTATTCAAAGAGATGCTGGTATGAATGACACAAGATACGCACGAGATCTAGGACTTTTACTATCAGGTAACGTAACTGAACTAGTTGCTAATAATCAAAAGAAAGAGATATCAAATGTTGCAGAAAAGTTTTGGAGATCAAGTAGAAATTTACGTTACATTTTTTTCACTGATGCTGAAGATATTGTTCAACTTGGAATTCCAATTAGCGTTACACCCACAAGTTCAGATAATCAATTTCAATTAACTAGAAGATTAAAGTTACCATCGGAATTAAAAAAGAGACCTCAATTTCCTTTAGTGAGACAGCATGCTACTCCTCAAGGACAAGTTACAGATGTATTTGTACCAATGTTATGGAAAGGTAAGTATTTAGGAACATTGGCTTTGGGAGTTACACCTAATAAAAAGGCTTTATCTAGTGCTGCATTAACTAGGGAAGTTACGATAGCTGTTTTTATTTCTATTTGGGTTTTAGTGATTCTTGGTGCAGTATTTAATGCTTTAACCATTACCAGACCTGTAAGAGAATTAGTCAAGGGAGTTAGAGAAATTTCAAAAGGCAATTTCAAATCTAGGATCTCTTTACCAATGACTGGTGATCTAGGTGAATTACTTACGGGTTTTAACAGAATGGCTTCTCAACTAGAGAATTATGATGAAGCAAATATTGAAGAACTTAAAGCTGCTCAGATCAAGCAACAGTCACTCATAGCTACTATGGCAGATGGAGCAATACTTTTGGACTCAAAAGGCAAAATAGTTCTAACTAATCCCACAGCCAAAAGACTTTTTCGTTGGGAAGGAAGATTCTTAGAAGGTAAATATTTTTTAAATGAAATTCCAGAAATTTTATCTAATGACTTACACACAAATATAGAATCTATCTTAAAAAGAGAAAAGGAAAATGACGATTTAAGGTGCAGCCTGGGAGAACCTGCAAGAACTTTAAGAATTGTTTTACAGTCTGTTTTGGATACTAATAAAGTTGAATTAAAAGGAATCGCAGTAACAATACAAGACTTAACAAGGGAGGTTGAACTTAATGCTGCACAAAATAGATTTATAAGTAATGTTTCTCATGAACTAAGAACACCACTTTTTAATATAAAAAGTTATGTAGAGACTTTATATGATTTAAAAGATCAACTATCTAATGAGGAGCAACTTGAATTTCTGGGTATCGCTAATTCAGAGACTGATAGATTAACAAGACTAGTTAATGATGTACTTGATTTATCAAGATTGGAATCAGGTAAAATAATCCAATTAGAGCCCATGGAAATTAAACCAGCTATTGAACAAACACTTAGAAATTATAGGCTTAATGCTACTGAAAAAAACGTTTCCTTAGCACATGATATCGAGGAAAATATCCCATCCATTCTTGGAAATTTCGACTTGCTATTACAAGTTTTTGACAATTTGCTAGGTAATGGTTTGAAATTCAGTCCTAAAAATAGCACTCTTAAAATTAGAGCTTATACTTGGCCTGATTCATGTCCAGCCTTCCCTCCTAACAATATTAAAGATGCTCCTCAATGTGAATTAGTTTCACCTTTACCCAAAGTAAGAATTGAGATCGCTGATAATGGTTCAGGGATATCGCAACCTGACCAAGAGAAAATATTTGATCGTTTTTATAGAGTTGAAAATGCTGTTCATACGGAACAAGGTACAGGATTAGGTTTATCTATTGTTAGAGGAATAATTGAGAAACATGGTGGTCAAATTCGAATGGCGAGTGAACTAGGTATTGGCACAACATTTTGGTTTGATTTACCCCTCGAACAATCTGACAAAGATGAATTGCTAGCTCAAACAATTAGTAATGTAGAAAATTTTTCTGATTCTCAAGTAAGTGAATTATTTTAATTTTTTTCAATCCCTTTAAAAACGTTTTGCATATTCTGATCAGAAATAACTCTATGAGGTGCGCCGCTAAATATCTGTTCAAAATTAGAAAATGAATCTTTTATTTCAGGGCCTTGGCTAGTAATTATATATTCTCTTATCCTTTTATCATGCCATGAGCCTCTCATTTTAAAAACATTTATCGCTCTAGCCATCTCCCCTTTAATTTCAACGTATTGCAATAATAATATCGTATCTGTGATAGTTGAAATATGAGAGTCGGTAATAGAATGACTTCCCATAAATTCTTCAGCAGTATTTGTGAAGAAACCTGCTATCTCTTCTTGTTTTGAATAGCCAGTAACTCCAATTACAAATTGCCTAAAAGCATTCAAACTTACACCTCTAGCCAAAGCAGAGAGAGAGTCAATTGCCAATCTCTTAGGTTTAAATTCATTTATTTGAGTTTTTATAATCTGTAAGTGATCTTCCAAACCAGTTGATTCAGGGTATGCACAAATTATTTTTAATAATCCATCATTTTCCATCTTTTCAAAATCTATTCCCCAACTCGTAGCATTTCTATTTAGTTGAGCCCTAGATTCTTCATAGGCAAAAAGTATTGCTCTTTCATTATTATTATAAGCATCTTCAATAAACTTTGATACCAGCATAGTTTTACCTGTACCAGTTGCACCAGTTGCCAGAATTATTGAATCTTGAAAATAACCACCTCCACACATTTGATCAAGATCTTTAACTCCTGAACTTATTCTTATATTTGAGGATCTTTGCGTTAATCTCATTGCTCCTAACGC
>QCVY01000005.1 GCA_003208695.1 Prochlorococcus sp. AG-686-P16
TATGGATAAATTTTCTTTTTTTGAAAATAAATCAAAAACCGTCTCTTATATTATTGGATTATTTCCTGGGAGTAGATTTCCTGAAATATTAGATAATTTGAAATTGATTTTAGAAGTTTTAGAGACAATGTCTAAGTTAAAATATTTTGAGAATATTGAATTCAAGTTTGCCATAGTTAAGGCTCTTTCTATGGAAGAAATTAGTCAGATACTAAATCAAAGAAAATGGATTTACATAGAAAATAAAGAAAAAAATGATGGTCTAGAATTTAAATATGGATTTATTACGATTAATTTGAACTGGAACTTGTTTGAAGAAATATTATTTAAAAGTAAGTTCGTAATAAGTATGGCTGGAACTGCATCAGAGCAGGCAATCGGTTTAGCAAAGCCAGTTATTCAAATTGAAGGGAACGGTCCGCAATTTACAAAATCTTTTGCAGAAGCTCAAAGACGATTACTTGGTAAATATGTTTTTTGTTCTACTAATTACATAAATAAGAAAGATCAAATAAATCAAACAATAAATCTAATCCTTAAAGTTATTTATCTAATAAAGCTAGACAAAAAGTTTTTGATTTCTTGTATTGATAATGCAAATTTTAGAATCGGAGAGAGTAATTCATGCATTAAGATAACTAATGATATAAAAGGGTTTCATGAAAAATGACTAAGCAGAAATCTGAAATAAATTTGAGAGTGATTATTGATAATTTTTTATTGATAAATTTATTTGTTGTTATTTTTTTTGCTATATTTTTTATTTTTGCAGTAATTATGCAAATTAATGGAATATTTATTTTCCTTAATATCTTTCAGAATCTTTGGAATCCACTCATCACTCCTCTAATTACTATCTTAATTGTTAGTGCTTTAGTTAATGGAATTAATTCTTGGTGGAAGCGTAAATGGCTTTCTCAAGAAGAGGATATTTAAATTTATATATTTTTTCTTGTAATTTAATACTGATTACTTTTTGCCCCTCTAATACTAATTTTGCTCCATCACCTAATAATAATTTTAGTATTGTTCCAGGCACTGGGAGTAAATCTGGTCTATTGAGGCATCTCCCTAAAGTTTTAGAGAAATCTTTCATTAATACTGGCTCCGGTGCAACAGCGTTATATACCCCAGAAAATTGTTTATCTACTAATGCCTTAATTATTAATCCACATAGGTCACTTCTATGAATCCAACTCATCCATTGCTTCCCATCTCCGATTGGACCTCCTAGTCCAATTTTAAATACTGGAAGCATTTTTCCTAGCGCTCCTCCTTCTGCTTCTAAGACTATTCCGATTCTGAAAATTACTAATCTTGAGAAAAATGGTTTTCTATTCGCAACTTCCTCCCATTTGTTGCAAAGGTTAGCTAAGAAATCATTACCACTCTGGTTATTTTCATTGAACTCTTGAGTTGAACTTGTTCCATAGAATCCTATTGCCGAACCATTTACTATGACTTTTGGATTAATTCTGGATTTTTTCAGGGTTTCCATCAAAAACTTAGTTGAATTAATCCTACTTTTTTCAATCTCTTCTTTTTGAATATCAGTCCATTTTTTATCTGCTATCGGTTCACCAATTAAATTAATTATTCCATCAGAATCTTTTAAATTAATTAATAGATTTTCATTGCTCCAATTTTGTTTTTTTGAAAGATCTATTTTAAGAAATTTAAATTTATCTAAAGGAATATTTATCTTCAAATTATTAATATTTTTTCTACTGATAATGCAAAGTTCGTGACCTTCTTTGAGTAAAGCTGGGACTAATTCTTTGCCCACAAAACCCGTACATCCAAGGAGTAATAGACGCATATTCTTAATTAAGTAATAAATTTAGACTATTAAATTTTTGTATGGATTGTAATTATTATGATGTAATCAATTTAAAAAAAATTAATGAAAAAAGTTTTTGTATAATGAATCAAGAATTTTAAATAAATTAATAAATCCCATCATGACCGAGTCGATACCCAAGAAGCCGCTTAAAAAAGGAAGCCTAGTCTGTGTAGATAAAAGTATTTATGATAAAAGTGTCGAAGCATTAGCTAGTGATAAAGATTTACCTAGTTATGTATTTGAAGGGCCAGGAGAAATTCTAAGTATTAAAGAAGAATATGCTCAAGTAAGATGGCGTAAACCAGTACCAGATGTTTGGTTTAAATTAGACCAACTGAAAGAATATATGGTTGCGGAATAGTTATTCAGGAAATTATAGATTTTTTATCGTAAGCCATTTTTGATTGGATTCTTTTTGCCTCTTTCATCATTTCTTTGCCATCAAATAAATAATCATCTACATATCCTTGTGTATACTTATCTAGTTCTGATAAAGCATCTTTAACTTGAGAAAAACAATGATAAAGATCTAAACCTAAAGAGGATATTGAATTTGGAACAGAAATTGACTTGTACAGTTTATCAACTTTTTCAATTTTTTTTTGGGAAAGAGTAATGTAACTGCAAAAATTATCCATCAATTCTTCATCATATGGATCAGCAGATAGTTCTTTTATTTCTTGACTCAAAGGTTTGATTATTTGGCTAATAAATCTATTAGTAGGATTATAGATATTTTTAATCCAATTTCTAACCTCATTATCTTTCATTGTAGAACTATATTTTGTAGTATTAACTTTCTCTTCCCAATTTTCATTTCTGAAATTAGATGATTGTTGTAATGAAAATAAGGTTTTATCATATTGTTCTTTTTTAAAAGGATCATTAAGAGTCTCCCATGCATCTTGTATTGCAAGAAACTTATCTTTTTCACCTCCTGTATCGGGATGATGTTGTTTAACTAAGCGACGGTAAGAAGATTTAATTTCACTTTGAGTAGCATTTTCTTTCACCTCTAATTCTTTATAAAGATTTTTGATCATATCTAAATACCTTGTTTCTATAAATAACCGTCTTCTCTAGCTTTAATTACAGTATTTGATTCAAACATTGCTGTAGATAAGTATCTCTCACCAAAACTTGGAAGAATCACTATTAATCTTTGATTAATAAGCTCTTCCCTTTGACCAATTTTGATTGTTGCTGCCAAAGCAGCTCCGCTACTAATTCCTGATAAAAGACCCTCTAATCGAGCTAATAACCTCCCGTAATAAAATGCTTCATTATCATCTATCTTGATAATTTCATCTATTAATTGAGTATCAAGTACTTTAGGAACGAATCCTGCACCAATCCCCTGTATAGAATGAGAACCAGCTTTTCCTCCTGAAATTACAGCGCTTTTTGCGGGCTCAACGGCATATATTTTGCAATTTGGATTAACTTTTTTTAGAAATCGAGAACATCCAGTTATGGTTCCTCCAGTACCAACTCCAGTAACTAATCCATCGATATTTTGATTAGATTGATCCCAAATCTCTTTAGCTGTGGTCCTTTCATGAATTTCTGGATTTGCGAGATTTTCAAACTGATTAAACTGAAAGCTATTTGGTATACTTGAAGATAATTCACTTGCTAAATCTAAAGCCCCTTTCATTCCTTCTTTGCCCGGAGTTAGTTGTAATTCTGCTCCATATGCTCTAAGCATTGCCCTTCTTTCAATACTCATAGTATCTGGCATAGTTAATATCAATCTATAACCTTTAGCTGCTGCAACCATTGCTAAGGCTATTCCAGTATTCCCACTTGTTGCCTCAATTAATGTTGTTTTCCCAGGCAATATTAAACCATCTTTTTCTGCTGAATTTAGCATCGAAAAAGCGATACGATCTTTGACAGATGCTGATGGATTAAAACTTTCAAGTTTCGCTATTATTTCTGGATAACACTTACAGTATTTTTTTATACGATCTAATTTTACTAATGGGGTGTTGCCAACTAAAGAAGTAATATCATTAGCTATTTTCATGGAAAATTTTTTACAAAATTAAATTTGTTCATTTCTATATTAAATGTATTTATATATCTTTTATAAAAAATTTTTTAATTGGACTTAATTTTAAAACAACTTCTTAGAAAAGATTGTTCTATAGTTTGTTTATAATGTTAAATTTACAATTATTTTATGTATTCTCTCGAAATAAGTCTTAGATATTCCCCCTTTCCCCTTTCAATTCAAAAGAAAGAGTATGAGGATATTAAAAGAATCTATGATGAAATCAAAGATTTTATGAATAATAATAACCCAAATTCCTCTTTAATCGAGTTAAGTTGTGAAAAAGTTCAGGATAAATTGATAACTGTTCTTGCTAAAGAAGTTATTTCTGTTCAGATATATGAAAAATCTGCAGTAGCTGGTGGATCAAAAAGACCTGGATTTTCCTTAGATATTTAAAATGATCGAGATCGAGGATACTTTGCAAAATGAATTACCTAATGTAGCTTTCAAAGATGTGAGTTTTTCATGGCCAGGAAAAAATGAGCATGTAATAAATAATTGTAATTTTTCTATTAATAAAACTGGGTTATGGATGATTGTTGGTAAAAATGGAAGCGGAAAAAGTACTTTGCTTAAGTTAATTAACGGACTTCTAAAACCAAGTAGTGGAGTTATAAATAATTTGGCGAACATCGGGATGGTTTTCCAAAATCCTGATCATCAAATTTTAATGCCAAACTGTAGGAGTGAACTTCTTTTGAATATGAATCAAAAATTAAGTAGAAAAGATATTACTAATAAAATTGATATTGCTCTCAAAAAGGTTGGATTAGCTGGATTTAATAAAAGGTCGATTCATACATTAAGTGGTGGTCAGAAACAACGTTTAACTATTGCTTCTTCCTTGATAAGTGATAAGAATTTTATTCTTATGGACGAGCCTACAGCGCTATTAGATAGTTCTAGTCAAATAGCAGTTTTAGAAATAATTAAGGGCCTTACAAAGAATACAAGAGATCCATTTACTGCTTTATGGATTACTCATCGTTTAGAGGAATTAAGTTATGCAGATGCAGTTGCAGAGATGAAGAATGGAAATTTATCAGAGTGGCAGAAACCATTAAACTTTCAATATAATTAGGGTTTACCCCTTGTCATAAGGTACATGTAAGAGTTAAATTTTAATATGTTCCTCGGTAGCTCAGCGGTAGAGCGATCGACTGTTAATCGATTGGTCGCAGGTTCGAATCCCGCCCGGGGAGTTTTATTCAAACATCTGTAACATTCAAGAGACTCCATATGGAGTCTTTTTTATTGCAAGCACTAAAACTTTCAAGATTTAGGATTTCACCCGACTTCAGGATAACTCAAGAAAAAGATACGAAATAGGTTTTCTTATTGGTTTCTAGTTTCTAATTATAAAGGTATGGTCATAAGGAGCAAATGTATATTCAATAGATTAAAAAAATAACCAATGTAAACAGAACAGTTTCCATAACAGTAACTAGAACGTAAAGTGTGAGTTTTTATTGCTTCTTACACCTATATTACTCCAATTATGTTGTTTTTATTATAGATAAGCTGAAAGAGAAGGAATAGAACTCTAGGAGTTTTGAGAGCAGTATATAGAACATAAAGATGTTAGTTTTTTGTTTTCTTCTCAAACTCTTTAAATAATGATTTTAATTATCATTTGTTTTCAACTGAATCATCTTTATCCAACCCTCTGATTTTTCTCCATCTGGAATACATATATCCCAAATAGATTCCTTGCTGGAAGTTCTTAGCACCATCTTCTAAAAGATTCTTCTGAAATTTATCGTAAAATCTTTCACTTTCTAATAATTCTTTTTTTCAATCTATTTCTTCTTTCATTGCTGCTTCTCCTCCTCTTGTTTTTTCTTTAGTCTTTCGTATTCCACATGCAGAGTTCCTAAGTGCCAAGCATCCTTAAATCCTTTTGCACCTTTCATTAGGAGTTTTACATCTGAAGGTTTATGTGCCTTCATCTCTAAGAATTCTTTTTGCCAAGAAGTATCATCCCATTTAGTGCTCATACTTTCTCTCCATACTTTTTGAACTCATCCAAAGAATTTACAACTATGCTCTTGTAATCACTAGGAAATCTTTGTTTCATTATATCTGGGATGTCTAAGCAATCTGGATAGGGATTATGCAAATAAAAGATCACTTCCTTTTCTTCCTTCAAAACTATGTAATTAGATAATTCTTCTGAATTATTGTATTCCTTTTTCATTGCATTAATGTGTAAACTCGCTCTGATTCTTCTGTAGGAAAATATGTATTATCAAAATTTAGTGAAAATATTCTTCTTCTTCATCACTTAATGAATTTGAATCAACCTCATCAAAACTTTTGGTTTGGTTATTCCATTCAAAATATTCAACATCACTTCCTTCACATTCTAATAATTCTCCAAGTTCTAATGTCTCAGGATTTATTTGGTATATACAAGTTTTTAGAGTATCAAAACGAATATCTAATTTTTCTAATTCTTTATCTTCAAGATATTGTTTTAGGTAATCAAAAATATCTTGAGTTTTTTTAAATTCACCAAACTTAGGAGTGAAAGTAAAGCCATCATGATATCCAAGTGCTACATCAATACATTTTTTTTTAAAGAATGAAAATTCTGGCGGATGAATGTCAGGATATAAATTCCCTACTCCAAATTTCTCTATTTTCCTATGTTCAGTCATATTTAAATTTTTTACTTTTTTTCATTTTAAAGAACCTGTCCATAAATTTTCTAATTTTCTTAATAATGTGGTGGTTCTGATTCTTCTGGAGGAAAATACGTATCATCATCAATATCTTTTTTCTTCTTTCTAAAATATTCTTCGGATGGATCTAATCCATCATTATCGTAATTGCGTTCTTTTTCCATTAATTTCCTTATACCCTTTTTACTTTGTTTGCGAATTTCTGTTCTTTATCAGTTCTTGTATTAACTTTCATTGTTGTGTAAATCCTTGGGGCACCTTTTGCATGAATTTTTTCATGGCATTTTCTAGCACATTCAAATACTTTATCCCAATCACCTTCTATAGCAGTTCCATTTGCCCCTGCTTCATATGTAAGTTCTTGATTTTTGATGACTTCGATACACTCTTTTATATAAGGAGATAAAGAAGTCCCAACCCCAATCGGAACTAGGCACAAATCAATACTTACAAACATAATTTAATTATCACTCAGATAAATCTAACTATTAATATCTTAAGTACTTTTGAAAGTATCCAACTCACAATCGTCTTAAATTTTTTGTGATTAAAGATTAACTTATCTTAAAAAAGATTGCCTTGTATTCCTTCATTATCAACTTTCACAGGGTTACAAACTAATTTTGCATATTGTTCAGAATAAGCACAGTTTTTACATGAAGTATTAGGTTCTGGTATCTGGTCATTATTCATTAAAGAAACCATTTCATTTATTCTGTTTTCGATCCAATCAGTATTCCAGCTATAAGGCACTAAATATTCGTCGAAATTCATTCTTTTGTTAAATTCATCATCATCTCTTTTTGCATTGCAGACTAAAAAATAAGATCTTTTATGAACATCAAATCCCATCCCTTTGAGAAGAAATGCATAAAAATCCATTTGGATTTTATATCCATCATGATAAGGATCCTCTAGATAATCTTGTTTATCAACTTTTCCATATTTTGCTTGAGACTTGTAATCAACAATTATTAATTGTTTAGTAATTTTATGTTGCCAAATATCATCAACTCCCCCTGTCAAAATAATATTTGTATCTTTATATCTAAGCATCAACCCTTTATGCAGAGAATTTCTCCAGTTATCTATTTCTGGATGATCAAGAGGAACTAAATGACTTAGATCATTATCGATAAATAATCTGTGGGGGATCTGTCTTTTCCGACAATAATCAAACTCTTTTTTTAAAAGTAAATCTGTTGTCTCATTTAAAGTCCATCCTGGTGTTCCAGGTGGATCTAATCCTTTAACTCTATCTAGGTAAAAACATCTTTTGCAAGTTAAAAAATTAGAAAATCTACCTCTACTTATTTTAAAATCTTGTTCTTGATTAGGAGAATAAGAAGAAGATGCTCTCGTTCTTAATCCAGTTGCTTTAACAAGTTCTTTTTTACTATTTCTTTTTAAATCAATCATGATTTTATTAAATCCAGCAAAAGAGATGAATTATTCATAGATTATCTAGATCAGAAACTATTAACAAAATTATTATTAGTAATTAATACTGCAGTAAATTTAGATTTTTCCATTAGATGAAGAGCATCAGAAACTCCTCACACACTAATTTCTAATCACTAAACACACCGATTCGTAAGAGTTAGGGTGTTTTTTAATGAAATCAAGTTTTAATAGGTATAACTGACATATATGACAATTAAGTAATATTACTCACCCCCTTCCACGAAAAAGAAATATATGTAATAGTTTATTTGTGTGTGTAGGAGAGGTTTTACTGAAACAGTGGAAACAAGGAAACACTTGATTTAGTAAAACCAGGAAAAGATCCCTAGAAATAGGGGTCTTTTTTTGTCTAATTTATTAGAAATGAATACTCAAACTTAAATAAAATAAAAGGACATTTGTTTGCCCTTTTCGGGTCTTATTCACTCATTATCTAAGAAGTCGGTGAGTGCTTTTGACTACTTAATTATTTCTACTCCTGTTGAATGGGAAAAGATAGTCGTGACTTGCACAAAGCACTTCTACTCTGGTAAAAATACTCTATGAAATTCTGGCCAATAGGAGGACAATATTAGTATAGATCTAGGAGGTCTTATGAAACTCACTACTTCGTTTATTACGCTCAACAATGCAACTACAGATATCTTAAGAATGCATGATTTTAACTATGAATTACCTAAAGATATAAGGCAAGATTATTGGGAAAAAGAATGTATAGACCACCCAACTAATGCTCATTGCAAAGTTTATTAATTCATTTTTTTATTGACCTATCTTTCCGTGATTACTTTCATAAAAGGGAAAAAAGGAACCGATAAATAAAATAAAAATTCCTATTAAGTATAGAAAAGGTTCGATGAATGATGGAATCAATTCTCGATATTTTAAAAGGATATCTACAAAAAAATACTGGGAACTTGCACCCCATAATAAGAATCCTAAAAAATATCCAAATATAGTTGATATATCAGAATTCAGGTCATAATTACTCAATAAAAAATGAAACTTAAATGCACCATATCTTTGACAATATTGTTGAGATAAGAGTGCTATGAATAAACCTATATTCCAAAGTTGCCCATACCCATTTTGCCTGCCCAAATCACCTATTAAGTGAAATATCCCAAAAATAAAAGTTAACCAGGGGATATATGGTAAAAAACTTTTATAAAAGTTGATTTTCATAATTTTATTAATCTCCAATGTCTCAGAAATATAAAAATTTTAAAAGTTTTCCAAATTATCATTTGAGTAAGTTTTTAAAAATATTATTTTGGAAGATTTATATCTTCTGTTTTTTACTCTTTATCTTTCAAAAAATTAAATTTAATATCAAATTTACTATTAAATTTACTAATGATACCGATACTTATAAGTAATAATCCAATCGTAAGTTGAGGTGTGATTAGTTCCATGTTATTCAGTTGTTTATATAAATCTAATTCAAATATTTTAGATCGATAAGCAATTGACTGATTTCATATCAAAGAAATATATCTTGTGATATTTAGAAAATTAGATGGATATAAATTCACGAAATAAAAAAGACCCCTATTTCTAGGGATCTTTTCCTGGTTTTACTAAATCAAGTGTTTCCTTGTTTCCACTGTTTCAGTAGAACCTCTCCTGCACACTTTATTAAGTTAGTGCATATATTTCTTTTTTGTGGAATGAGGTAGGTAATGTTACTTATTCATCACATATGCTAGTCATGCCTTCCAAGAACTAATTGTATAAAAATACTCTTACTTTCTCGCATTTGTGCCTTTTGTGATGAGAAATTAGTGTTTGAGGAGTCTCTCATATCATTAACTAATTGAAATATAAAGTCACATAGAGTCTAGATTGAAAGTTCAGTTCGGTATTTTTGATGGTCGTTAGGAAATAATATTTATTTTAGTGGAAATGATAAAACATTTCATTTAATTATCAATATTAGTTAATCATCCCACATGTCTTGTTTACTCTGTTCGATATTATTTTTTTCAAGCAATTCTAATCGATGCTCTTTCGAATTTTCTTCAAAGTTTTGTACGTTTTCATTGTTTGCAAATTTTTGTTGGATTTCTAGAATTAAAGTCTCAAATTGATCACCGTAAAATTTAGATATTTCCGTCCATGCTTCAATTTCCTCCTCTTTTCCAATGGTATTGTTTATCTGATGGCTAATTATTTCTAATACAAATTCTTTTAACTCTTTTTGACTCATACATTCAACTTTTTTTTGAATATAAATTTCTTTTAGATGTTCTAACTGCTCTTTAGATAAATCGGTATAAGTAATAGGTTTCTTTTTCATTAATTTTCAGTTTGTTTTAATAACAAAGTTAACAACTAGCACTCAAGAAAGATTTTGAATTATTAAACATTTATATGATTATCCTATGATAAAAAATTTTATATGAAAATAAGTGATTTCATTTAGATGTTCAATAATCGCCTTGATTTAATTCTTTCATAGATATTTAAATTCCATATTTTGATTAGAATTCCCCTTCCATTACCTGAAAATATATATTGAATTATTAAGCAACTATTAAGCAAATCGAAAGAATTTATAAAATTTATATTTTCTTTTAAGCTAATATTTCCTTCTAATCCCATGAAGTCATTTGTTTTTTTATTAAAATAATTTATATAAGTTTTTAAATTAAGTCAGCAATAAATGTAAATTATTGAGAGAATTGTAATACAAAATCTTAATTTTAGTTTAATAATCCGTTAGATATGAAAATTTCAATCCTTTTAATAGAAGATGATCGTGATATGCGTGAATTGGTATCTGGACATCTTGAGCATTCTGGTTTTGATGTTCAAAAAGCAGAAGATGGTATCAAAGGCCAGGCTTTAGCGCTTCAATATTCTCCTGACATAATTCTTCTAGATTTAATGTTACCTAGTGTTGATGGTTTAACGTTATGCCAAAGATTGAGGAGAGATGAAAGGACTTCAAATATTCCCATATTAATGATTACAGCTTTGGGTGGACTTAAAGATAAGGTGACTGGATTTAATTCAGGTGCGGATGATTACATCACAAAACCATTTGATTTAGAAGAATTATACGTTCGTATTAAAGCTTTATTGAGAAGAACAAATAGAGCACAATTGAATTCAACTAATCAACAGGAAATTTTAAATTATGGACCTCTTACTCTTGTTCCGGAAAGATTTGAAGCTATTTGGTTCGAATCTGCTGTGAGACTTACTCATTTAGAATTTGAGTTACTTCACTGTTTGCTACAAAGACACGGTCAAACAGTTTCTCCAGCACTGATACTAAAAGAAGTATGGGGTTATGAACCTGACGATGATATTGAGACAATTAGAGTTCATGTTAGACACTTAAGAACAAAATTAGAACCTGATCCTCGTAAGCCAAAATATATAAAAACTGTTTATGGAGCTGGATACTGCCTAGAGTTACCTATCGGAGCAAAGGTTGATAATGGAATGCAAGAGTTTGCAGAATATACAAATTAAAACTTAATTAACATACTAGTTGAGTAACTTTATAAATCTTCATTTGCTATTTTTAATAAAGTCACTTCCCAAGCAAGTCGGGGTTGTATAAAACCTTTAAGATGTACTTTCAAATCTTCTAGTTTTTTGACAATGCTTATGTTTTTAGTTTTTGCCCAATATTTTTGTTGTATGAAATTTATTAAAAACAATTGTTGATCAAAGTCTAACTCTTCAGATATTATTTTTGTAATTTTTAGTATTTCTAAGTTATCACTCAATGGAAAGTCCAAGTTTTCTTTAACTTTATTTGGTAATTCGTTCCAAAGTTTTATATCTTTCAGTATTTTTCCTGGAGAGCCATTAGCTGAATTAATGAAACTTTGTAAATTTAATTCTTTATAAAAATCCAAATCTAAAGATCCTAAATTATTTCTTATGAAGATCTCAAGCTGTTTGTATGAAAAAGATTTAAATCTTATAAGTTGACATCGTGAGATAATAGTATCCAAAAGTAGGTTTAACCTAGAAGTTAAAAGAATAAATATACCGTTCGCGGGCTCCTCTAGTGTTTTCAAAAGACAATTAGATGCCGCTTCATTCAAAAGGTGAGCATCATCAATTAATACAATTTTCTGTCCTGATTCAATAGATTTATGACCTAGAAAAGTCTTTAAATTTCTAATTTGCTCTATTCTTATTGTTCCTTTATTATTTTTTGAAGGCTCAGCTTCTGAACGATTGATAAGATTACCTTTCAAAAAATAGGTTGGCTCAATTAATAAAAAATCAGGATGGTTATTATCAATGATTTTTTTTTCAATGTTTGAATTAGATGAATATTTATTGAAAATTTTTTTAATAAATTTTATAGACGTTTGTTTTTTTCCTATACCTTCCGGACCATAGAAGATATAACCATTGGAAAATGCTTTGCTCTTAAGTATGCTTTCTAGATTCTCATTAACTTCTTTATTAATTAAAAGATTATCAGTTTTAAGATCAATCATTATTTACTTGAGAAAACTTTTGTAGTAAGGTTTGTTTTATTTCATTAGAAATAGTATTAATATCTTGGGCAGCAGATATTGTTGTCCAACTTTTTTCTTTGGCGATCAACTTAAACCCTTTATTAACTTTTTCTAGGAATTTTATTCCTTCAGATTCTATCCTATCTGGAATAAACTTTTTCCTTCGTAAAACACTCTCTTCTGCTGAAATTTCTAGAAAAATAGTTAGGTCTGGGTATTCTCCTTGACAAACAATAGATTCTATATTTTTTATAATCTCAAGATCTATATTTCTACCATATCCTTGATAAGCAAGTGTAGAGTCACAAAATCTATCGCTAAGTACCCAGTCTTGTTTTTCTAAAGCAGGTGATATAGTTTTTGAAATATGTTCTGCTCTATCGGCAGAATAAAGTAATAATTCAGCCAATGAGGAAGGTTTATTATCTTTATTATTGTCAAGTAATAAATTTCTAATTTTTTTACCTAATAAGCTTCCTCCCGGTTCCCTAGTTTTTACTAATTTTGAATTCCCCCTCAAAAGACCACTAGTTGGTATCCATCTAGAAATTTCATCAATTTGGGTTGTCTTACCGCAACCATCAATTCCTTCTATAACAATAAATTTACCCCTCATTTATTCTAAAGATAAAGCATTTATTACAACGGTTATTGAACTAGTTGCCATTAATAATGCAGCGATTGATGGTGTAAGAAGAATGCCATATTTTGGATATAAAATGCCTCCAGCTATCGGAATAGCAATCAAGTTGTAGCCAAAAGCCCATAATAGATTTTGTTTGATTTTCCCTATTGTTCTTTTTGCAAGACTAAGTGCATAAGGTAATCCAGATAACTGATCTCCCATTAAAACAACATCTGCATTTGCTTTTGCAATCTGGGTACCTGAACCAACTGCTATTCCTAAATTTGAAGCTGCCAAAGCAGGTGCATCATTTATTCCATCTCCAATCATTGCAACTTTATTATTCTTCTTTAAAGTTTCAATTATTTTTAATTT
This sequence comes from Prochlorococcus sp. AG-686-P16, assembly GCA_003208695.1. Lineage (GTDB taxonomy): Bacteria > Cyanobacteriota > Cyanobacteriia > PCC-6307 > Cyanobiaceae > Prochlorococcus_A. The sequence continues at coordinate 13,544 of QCVY01000005.1, forward strand.
CATTTCTGGAAGAAGATCCCATTTGATTTCAGTTTTTGGACTATCTAATTTTTTGGCCAACTCAACTACAGTTTCCTTTCGATCTCCGCTTAAAATTTTAATTTTATAATTATCCTCTCTTAATTTTTGAACAGAACTAATAGAATCTTCTCTTAATAAGTCACCTAATAAAATGAATCCAAGTAATTCATTATTTATACATACTCCAATAACAGAATAGGATTTATATTCTTCGTTTTCTAATATTTTTTTTGATTTACTATCAATTATTACTCCTTTGCTGTTTAACCATTCAACACTTCCAATATTGATAACCCCATCAATTGAATCAAGTTCTCCTGATATACCTCTGCCAGATTCTGTATTTATGTTTTTGATTCTAAGCAAGCTAAGATTTTGTTTATTGGCTTCATCAACTAATGCACTAGCTATGGGATGTCGGCTTTGACTTTCTAAACTTGCAGATATTTTTAATAGAAATAATTTATCAGAAGTATTTAAATAATCGATTATGAAAGGTTTACCTTTAGTCAATGTCCCTGTTTTATCAAAAATAATATGATTAATTTTTGATGCCATTTCTATTTTGTCTCCGCCTTTAAATAAAACACCTTTTTTTGCGGCTTTACCTGAAGCAACAGTTATGACAGTCGGAGTAGCAAGACCTAAAGCACAAGGACAAGCTATTACTAAAACAGCAATTGAGAGTTGGATAGCTAAAGTTAAAAAATTTTCAGCATTACTACCCAATGAATTATGTAACGTATGGTTGGATGTGGTTATCAATCCATGATGATTATTTACTAACAAATTAGGCCAAATTTGTTTCGCCCCTTTCCACCAAAAAAAGAAACTTGAAGTTGCAATAAAGAGTACGAAGTATGTAAATTTCCCTGCAATTTGATCAGCGATTCTCTGAATAGGAGGTTTTTTAGATTGAACTGATTCAATAAGATTAACTAGTTTTGCTAGAGAAGTCTCTTCTCCCACTTTGATAACCTTTAGTTTTAAAGTAGAATTTAAATTTAAAGAGCCATTAAGTAGATTCTCACCTGAGTGAACATCTATAGGTTTAGATTCACCTGTAATATGAGAAACATCTACAGATGAATTTCCATTAATAACAATGCAGTCAGCAGGTACACGATCTCCAGCTAATAATTGAATTTCATCTCCTGTTTTTAAAGAATGTACTCTGACTGATTTGACTTTATTTGCATCTATATAAATGTTTGCCATTTCTGGTTGGAGATCTAATAATTCTCCAATTGAAGAAGCAGTTTGATACTTTGCCCTCTCTTCTAAAAAACGTCCAATAAGAATAAACCCCAGTAACATTACTGGTTCATTAAAAAAACAGGGAAAACCAGTAGAAGGAAATATTAATGATAATAGACTTGTTGAATAAGCACTAGTAACGCCCAGAGCTACTAAAGAATCCATATCTGGTCGATTCTTTATAAATGATTTGAATCCTTTGATTACAATTTCTCTTCCAGGAAAGAATAAAGCTAATGTGGCCAGTGCAGCATGAAAGAATAAATTCCCTAATATTGGAAAATTTAAATAACCTCCTTCTGCTAAATGCCCTAATCCTGAAAACAGCAAAAGTAAAAGTGCAAAATTAAGTTTTTTCCATTGATCAATCCATTTCTTTTTTTTTTCTAATTGAACTTTATTTACTTTTTTTGAAAAATCATTTATGTAAATCTTTGAAGGAAAACCGCTTTGTTTGAGGTTTTCTAACACCTGATCAATGTTTGGGACTGTTTTGTTAATGTCAAAATAGGCACTTTCAGTAAGCAAGTTAACAGAAACATTTTCAACCCCATCCGAATTTTTTAATATATTTTCTACAGTGTTAACACAACCCCCACACTTCATACCTGTAATATTTAATTGAATACTATTCATATTTTTGCGATTAAAGCAAATTAATGCTTGTCTTTATTAATTACTATAATAATAAATGTTATAGACTTTTTAAATAGTTGATAGTTTATTGACTAATTTAATTTTATTACACAAAAAAAGTGCCTAATAATCAAAACAGAGACAATTTCATTGATAAAGCTTTTACTGTAATTGCTGAATCTATAGTAAAGATAATGCCTATCGCTGATAAAGAAAAAAAAGCTTACATATACTATAGAGATGGTTTAGCTGCACAAAATAATGGTGATTATTCAGAAGCTCTGGATTATTATAATGAAAGTTTATTACTAGAAGAAAATAAAATTGATAGAGGAGAAACTTTAAAGAACATGGCAATAATTTATATGAGTAATGGAGAGGAAGATCGATCTATAGACACTTATCAAAAGGCCTTATTAGAAAATCCAAAACAGCCATCTTGTCTTAAGAACATAGGCCTAATTTACGAAAAAAGGGGAAGGTATGCTGAACAGAATGGTGATTTAGATCAAAGAGATATGTGGTTCGACAAGGCTGCGCAAGTTTGGTCTAAGGCAGTAAGACTTTATCCTGGTGGATATTTAGATATTGAAAATTGGTTAAAAACTTCTGGAAGGAGTTCAATTGATATTTATCTTTAGATTTTTATAGATTCACTTTTTAATGCATAATTCATAGCTTCATTAATATTCGAAATTTCTTTAATCTTTATAAGTTTTTTAAAACTATCTTTAATTTCAATAGTCGTTTTAGGTACCAAGATATTTTTAACACCAAGCCTAATTGCCTCATCAATTCTGGCTCTAAGATTACTTGCCTGCCTTACTTGACCGCTTAAACCTAATTCGCCAATAAATGCAGAATTTACCAATGGTGGAACATTTTTTAAGCTTGATAAGATTGATATCGCAACTCCCAAATCTGAAGATGGCTCATTTATTTCAAAACCACCCCCTGTCGCTATATAACAGTCATATTCTGATAATTTAATCCCAACATGTTTTTCAATGACTGCTAATATCTGATGTAATCTATTGATGCTGATTCCAGTTGTTGTTCGTCTTGGATTATTGTAGAAAGTTTTATTTACTAAAGCCTGAATATCTACTGCAAATGGTCTCGATCCTTCATTAGTAATAGTGGTTGTGACACCGGATATATTTTCTTTATTTGTGAATATTGAACTAGGGTTAATAACTTCTCTTAAACCATTTTCTAACATTTCGAAAATTCCAATTTCAAAAGTTGATCCAAACCTATTTTTTAAACTTCTTAGCAATCTATGGGAGGCAATATTATCTCCTTCAAAATTTAATACCACATCTACTAAATGTTCTAAAGTTTTTGGACCTGCAAGAGCTCCATCTTTCGTAACGTGGCCTATTATCAAAAGCGCTATATTATTTTCTTTCGCAAGATTCTGAAGTTCAGATGAACAAGTCCTTACTTGGGAAACGGACCCTGGAGCACTTTCCATCTCATGATTATTAATAGCTTGGATACTATCAATAATCGCAAAACCAGGTTTAATTTTTTTAATCTCTTCGATAATTAAAGATAAATTTGTTTCTGCATAAATTTTTAAATCTAGGCTGTTTTGATTTAATCTTTCCCATCTGATTTTTACTTGTTCTAAAGATTCTTCTGCTGTGATGTATAAAACTTTTTCATTAAGGGATATTTTTCCTGCAGATTGAAGCACTATTGTACTTTTACCAATTCCTGGTTCTCCCCCAAGTAAAACTATAGATCCTGGGACTATTCCACCTCCGAGGACTCTGTCAAACTCTTTAAAACCGCTCGTAAATCTTGATATGGTTTCTATTTCTATTTCATTAAACAGCTTAGATTTTTTACTTTTATTAACATTAATTGTTTTAGATCTAGTGTTTTTTCTTTCTTCAACGATCGTATTCCATTCATTACAATTTACGCATCTGCCGAAGTATTGAGAAGTTTCAGACCCGCAATTTTGACAAATAAAAGTCGAAAATTTACTAGACATTTAATTTTTGATTAGATTGAGTAACTGAGATGTTTGGGATTTTGCCCCTCTACAAGTTAGATTAGGTAAAAGATTAATTCTCTTACTGATTAGCTAATAGAAACAAATGGCTGTATCTAGTCAAACAAAAGAAACAATACTTGTCGCTGATGACGAGGCAAGCATTAGAAGGATTCTCGAGACTCGTCTTTCAATGATTGGCTACAAAGTAGTAACTGCCTGTGATGGTAAAGAAGCATTAAAATTGTTCAAAGAATATGATCCTGACTTGGTTGTACTCGATGTGATGATGCCAAAATTAGATGGATATGGAGTTTGTCAAGAATTAAGAAAAGACTCAGATGTACCTATCGTCATGTTGACCGCATTAGGAGATGTTGCAGATAGAATTACAGGATTAGAATTAGGTGCTGATGATTATGTTGTTAAACCATTTAGTCCAAAAGAATTAGAAGCTAGGATTAGGTGTGTATTAAGACGAATAGATAAAGAGCAACTTCCTGGAATGCCAAATTCAGGTTTAATTTTAGTTACGGATATTAAAATTGATACAAATCGAAGACAAGTTTTTAAAAGTGATGAAAGAATCAGATTAACAGGCATGGAATTTAGTCTCTTAGAACTGTTAGTTAGTCGATCAGGAGAGCCATTTAGTCGAGGAGAGATTTTGAAAGAAGTTTGGGGCTACACACCTGAAAGACATGTAGATACAAGAGTAGTGGATGTGCATATATCTAGATTAAGATCAAAATTGGAAGCTGACCCTGCAAATCCTGAATTAATTCTCACAGCAAGAGGTACAGGATATTTGTTTCAGAGGATAGTTGATATATCTCCATTTGACGGTAAATAGATGGAAAAAGATTCTTTGAATAAAAAGTCTAGAGCTATAAGAAGATTAGTTATTTGGTATAAAAGAAATTCTGCAGTGACTTCAATAGTTGATACTGCCGCTAATTCTGCTGTAACTGCAAGTAATGTTGCGGGTAACGTGGTTGCTGGTGCTGGTTCTGTTGTAAATACTGCAAGTAATGTTGCAGGTAATGTTGCAGGTAATGTAGTCTCTAGTGCTGAATCAGTTGTTAACACTGCTAGTAGTGTAGTTTCAAGTGCTAGTTCAATTGCAAGAAATACATTGCAGCCATTAGTTTTTGATCCTTTAAAAAGGTTACAAAATAGTGATGATTTGATCAGTAAAGAAGAGGTATTAAATTCTGAGAGGATTTGGATCGCAGTTGATGGTATGGGGGGAGATTACGCACCTGTCCCCATTTTGGAGGGCTGTCTCGATGCTATTAGTAGATTTCCTATAAATATAAAGTTTGTAGGTAAAATTGAAAAAGTTAGATATGAAGCAGAAAAAGTTGGTCTAATAGATTTGTTAGAAAAAGAAATTGATAATAATCGTCTTGAATTAATAGATAGTGGAGATCCCATAGGAATGAATGAAGAAGCAACAGCAGTAAGAAAAAGAAAAGATGCGAGTATAAATGTTGCTATGGATTTGGTTAAAACTAATAAGGCAAAAGCTGTTTATTCGGCAGGTAACTCAGGGGCTCTTATGGCCTCTGCAATATTTAGGATAGGGAGATTGAAAGGTATCGAACGCCCTGCCATAGGAGCATTATTCCCAACTAGAGATCAAACTAGACCTGTATTAGTTCTCGATGTCGGAGCAAATACTGATTGTAAGCCTTCTTATCTACATCAATTTGCACTTCTTGGTGATGTTTATGCCAAAGATGTTTTACAAATAGAAAAACCACGAATTGGCTTATTAAATATTGGAGAAGAAGAATGTAAAGGGAATGATTTATCTATAAAAACATTTGAATTACTTTCAAATGAAAAAAATCTTGATTTTGGAGGTAATTGTGAGGGAAGAGATGTTTTATCTGGAGATTTTGATGTAGTCGTTTGCGATGGCTTTACAGGAAATATATTACTTAAATTTCTTGAGTCAGTTGGAGGGGTTCTATTAGATATTTTAAGATCCGAATTGCCTAGAGGAAGAAGGGGGAAGGTTGGTTCTGCTTTTTTAAAAAGTAATTTACTAAGAATTAAGAAAAGGTTAGATCATGCTGAACATGGAGGAGCATTATTGCTTGGAGTAAATGGTATTTGCGTAATTGGCCATGGTAGTAGTAAGTCTTTATCTGTAGTGAGTGCTCTGCGGTTGGCTCATTCTGCTGTAAATCATAATGTCATGGAAAATTTGAATCAACTTCAAAAGCTTCAAGTTTTAAATTCTTAAACCATATTTTGTCAGATTTATGTTTGACTAATATAAGTAATTAGATAACTCTTTTGGAAGGAATAAATTTAAATCAAATTGGAGTCTCATTTAAAGGTAGTGGAAGTTATGTCCCAAATCAAATTCTAAGGAATCAGGAAATTAGTAAGAAGGTAGATACTAGCGATGAATGGATAAAATCTAGAACAGGTATCTCGCAGAGAAGAATTTCTGGATTATCAGAAAATGTTAGTGAGATGGGTTATAAGGCAGCATTGAGAGCTATTAAGATGGCTAAATGGGATATTGAAACAATTGATCTAATAATTTTAGCTACATCAACTCCAAATGATTTATTTGGCTCTGCTCCTGAAATTCAATCAAAACTAGGTGCAATTAATGCTGTTGCGTTTGATTTAACAGCTGCTTGTAGTGGTTTCTTATTTGCTGCAATAACAGCTACTCAATTTTTAAAAGCAGGAAGTTATAAAAGAGCCGTAGTAATAGGCTCAGATCAACTTTCAAGTTATGTAGATTGGAATGATAGAAGAACTTGTATTTTATTCGGAGATGGAGCGGGTGCAATAGCAATCGAAGCAACAAATGAATTTGATAATTTAATTGGCTTTAGTATGAGGACTGATGGTCAAAGAGGTTCTTTCTTAAATCTTCCATCTCAAAATAATCAAGATCTAATTATTGATGATATTAATTTTTCAAGTGGGGGTTTTTCTTCAATTGAGATGAATGGACAAGAAGTATATAAATTCGCAGTTAGAGAGGTTCCATTAATTATTGATAATTTATTTAAAAAAACAAATTTTAATTCTGAGAGAATTAATTGGCTCTTATTACATCAAGCAAATCAAAGAATATTAGATTCTGTTGGAGACAGGCTAAATGTTTCATCAGAGAAGATTCTCAGTAATTTAAGTAACTATGGAAACACTTCAGCGGCAACAATTCCTTTAATGCTAGATGAGGCAATAAGAAATAAGAAAATTAAAGAAAATGATATTATTGCCACAAGTGGTTTTGGTGCTGGGTTAAGTTGGGGTGCAGCCCTTATTCGATGGGGTTAAAAAAAAAGTTTAATTATGACAGTCGCTTGGGTATTTCCTGGTCAGGGTTCACAAAAAATTGGTATGGCAAATGAAATTATAGATTTGCCAAATGCAAAATATAGGTTTAATTATGCATCTGAAGTATTCGAGAGGAATTTATTTGAAATTTGTGAACAAAATTCTGATGAAAAAAATTTTTCTGATGATTTAAATAATACAAAGAATACTCAAATTTGTCTTTTTCTGGTGGAATCAGTCTTATTGGACTCTTTAAAAGAAAATGGTTATAAACCAGCCTATATTGCTGGACATAGTTTAGGTGAGATAACGGCTCTATATTGCGCTGATGTTTTGTCTTTTCAAGATTGTGTCCAACTTATAAAAGTTAGATCTGGATTAATGGCAAATGCCGCAAAGGGATCTATGGCAGCATTAATAAGTTTTGATAGAGATCAATTAGATTTACTGGTGGAGGAGATTGACGATCTTGTAATAGCAAACGACAATAGCTCATCTCAAGTTGTTTTATCAGGAAGCGAAAAAGCTTTAGATAATATCTCAAAACGAATTAAGGCAAAAAGATTTCTGAAATTAAATGTTTCAGGTGCTTTTCATTCACCATTTATGAAAGAACCATCATTTCAATTTTCAAAATATTTAGACACTCTAGAATTTAATCAGCCTTCTATACCAGTTATAAGTAATTCTAATCCATCACTATGTAATGATCCAAAGGAGCTTAAGGTTAGGTTCGAAAATCAAATGTGTAATGGTGTTAGATGGCGTCAAACTATGGATGTAATGAAAGAAAATAATATTCTTCAAATGGTAGAAATTGGCCCGTCTAATGTCCTAGGTGGTCTTGGTAAAAGGCATTTAAAGGATGTAAAAATTTCTCAAGTTTCTTCTGCAGATCAAATTAAATACTGATTTTATGAAAAGTTATTTTTATCAAAAATTAATTTATCAATTAGTAAGCCAAGTAATTATTTTCCCGATTTATAAATTTATTTTTAGAGGCAATTTAATTGGGAGAGAAAACATTCCTCAAAAAGATTCTTTCATAATGGTATCTAATCACGGTTCCCTGCTTGATCCTCCTTTATTAGGTCATGCAATTGGTCAAAATATTTCTTTTATGGCTAAGTCAGAACTTTTTAGAATCCCATTACTTGGTTTTATAATTAAATCATGTGGAGCTTATCCTGTAAAAAGAGGAATAGTAGATAAAACAACTATTAAAATTGCATGTGAAAAATTATCAAACAATAATAGTATTGGGATTTTTATTGATGGTACTCGCCAAAAAGATGGTCGTGTAAATAAGCCAAAACATGGTGCAGCTCTTCTATCTTTTAAAAATCAAAAAATGTTATTACCAGTTGCAATTATTAATTCTCATAGATTACTGAGATTAAAGTTTTTTATTCCATTTTTCACAACAATAGTTATTAAAGTTGGGAAACCAATTAATCCCCCTGAAGGCGCATCAAAAAATGAATTAGGTAAAGTAACACATTATTTGCAGGAATCCATAAATAATATGCTTGAGTGAATCATTAGTTAATTGGCGATATTGGATATAATGGTAAAACTTTATTCCAAGTATTAGAACTTGAAAGTTGAGAATTTTGATTAGATAAATTCAATAATTCTTTTAAATCTTCAATATCAGAATATTCGGCTTGATAAGAAAACTCTATATTCTTTAATTCTTCAAAAATCTTTGGAATAATTTTTTCTTTGATAGTAATATTTTTGTTTGGGTTGTCAGAAATGGAAATTTCATATTTTCCTGCAATATATCCTCTTCTTTTTAATTTTTTGAAAATCCAAAATGAATCTTTATTGCAATAGATATTATTTTTCATAGCAATTCTTTTTGCCATCAATTCAAAAGAAGTAAAACTATACAATGAGCAATTTATTTGCTGAGCGAGAGTTCTCGCTAATACTATTATTTGTCTGGACGCATTAAAGTTTGATGGGCCTATACTGACTGATATCTTATTAATTTTTTTTAAATTTTCTTTTGTAATAAAATTTGTAAAATCAACTATTAAATTATTGCATAAATCTTTTTCAAATTTTTTTGTAAAAAATTTTTCAGATAAAGAGCTATTGTTTTCTCTATAAGCGAAGCCAAAAGAATCATCAGTACTATGAATTGCTAAGGTTAATTTATTATAATTTTTTAATTCGTAAGGCATTTACCTTTAAATAGGTAACTCTAAACCTGGCCTACACTTAGACCACTTACCAGTTTCTTCGGAAAAACTTGAACAAGATTGGACATCCCAATCACTTTTAAAATCGCCATTTAAATCTTTGATTATACTTACGTGAATAAAAGGTTTTTTTGGTTTAAAATCAGGCGAATCACAAATGTGCTTAACATCATGATTTTTTTCAACATCATGATA
>QCVY01000006.1 GCA_003208695.1 Prochlorococcus sp. AG-686-P16
TTAGCTTTAAGCAATAACATTGCTTTCTCCTTATTTTGTAACTGAGATCTCTCTTGAGTACATCTTACAGCTATTCCTGAAGGCAAATGTACAATCCTTACTGCTGTCTCTACTTTGTTAACGTTTTGTCCTCCAGCTCCGCCTGATCTACTAGTTGTAATTTCTAAATCTTTATCCGGAATATCTAATGAAATACTTTGATCTAATTTAGGCATGACCTCAACTCCAGCGAAACTAGTTTGTCTTTTACCATTTGCATTAAACGGTGAGATTCTTACTAATCTATGAGTACCTTTTTCATTTTGAAGATAACCATAAGCATATTTACCATTAACTTCAAAAGTAACGCTTTTAATTCCTGCTTCTTCTCCATCAGATAAATCAGTAATTTCTAAGCTCATTCCATTACTATCTGCCCATCTTGAATACATTCTTAATAGAATTTCCACCCAATCTTGTGCATCAGTGCCACCCGCACCAGCATTAATAGAGACGATAGCAGCTTCTTTATCATATTCACCACATAATAATCTTTGGAATTCCCACTTATCTAAATTCTCTCTTAAAGTAACTAATCCTTGATGTGACTCTACAATCATTTCTTCTTCAGGCTCTAAGGAATAAAGCTCAAGAGAAGCTTCAGCATCAGAAATGAACTTTTTCCATTTATCTAACAATTGAAGTTGATCTCTAACATCATCAAGGTTGAGCATATGTTTTTTTGCATCTGCCTGATTGCCCCAGAATTCTGGTTGAGCAGCAATTTGCTCTAACTCTTTTTTCTTAGCTACTAAATTGGGGACGTCAAAGACAATCCTGAGCATTACCCAGGCGCTTGGTTAACTCTGAAAGATCTTTTTTAAATTCTGTTATATCTATCAAAATAGAATTTAATTGTTATTTATAATCTAACAAGCACTTTTATTTAATAGTATAAAGTAAATAATATTTAAAAAAAATGTCTAAAGTTGAAATTTATACTTGGCGATTTTGCCCATTCTGCATACGGGCGAAATCTTTACTTGAAAAAAAAATATAACTTTTACTGAACATAAAATAGATGGCGATGATAATGCAAGGGAACTCATGATGGAGAGAGCTAATGGTAAAAGAACAGTTCCTCAAATTTTCATTGATGACAAAAGTATTGGTGGTTGTGACGAACTTTATGAATTAGAAAAAGAGGACAAACTGGACTTATTACTGAATTAGATAATATGAAATTTCTATTTGTAGTAGACCCAATAAAAAATATAAATCCATTAAAAGATTCATCTGCAGCATTAATGCAAGCTTCTTCTAAGAAAAAGGTAGAAGTATGGACTTGTACTCCTCAAGATCTAGAGGCAAGAGGAGATGAAGTGTGGGCATCTTCTTGGAGAGCTGAAGTTTGTCCATGGGTTTCTTTTAAAGAAAATAAATGTATCCCTCTTGCTGAATTTAATTGTATTTGGATGAGAAAAGATCCCCCAGTAAATGAGGGATATTTATATGCAACTCATCTTTTAGAAGTAGCCGAAAGAAAAGGAGTAAAAGTTATAAATAAGCCTTCCTCATTACGTGCTTGGAACGAAAAATTAGGCGCATTGAGGTACAGCCATTTGATGGCTCCAACAATAGTTGCAAGTAAAGTAAAAGATCTTATTAATTTTGCACAAATTAACCATGATGTTGTTGTTAAACCACTTGGCGGAAAAGGAGGACAAGGCGTTATTCGTCTAACTAAGGATTCTCCAGGTATTAAAGCAATGATTGAATTAATAACATCGCAAGAACAATTACCAGTAATGATGCAAAAATTCATTCCCGAAGTAAAAGAAGGGGATAAAAGAATAATTATTGTTAACGGTGAGCCAATTGGATCAATAAATAGAATTCCTCAAGGGGGAGACTTTAGGAGTAATTTAGCTATGGGAGGTAAAGCAGAAAAAACAAACCTAACAGCTAAAGAAAAAAAGATTTGTACTGAGTTATCTCAACATTTCAAAGATGAAGGTTTATTCTTTGTTGGTATAGATGTAATAAATGAAATGCTTAGTGAAATTAATGTAACAAGTCCAACAGGATTAAGAGAGATAGAAACTTTATCTAACAAAAGTGTTTCGGATCAAGTAATTAAAAAATTATTAGAAATTATTTAGTAGTTTTGGCAAGAAATATTTGCTTCACTAAAGATTTAAATTTCAGTTGAATCTCCTCAATTTCTTTTTTAGAGATAGAACCTTTTACTAACCCTGAACCAGCGGTAAATTCCAGATTTTGATCAATATAACGTGCTCCTCTTATAGCTACTCTGAATTCTGAATTCCCTTCAGAATCTACCCACCCTATTGGCGAAGCATAATTTCCTCTAGAAAATGATTCAAGTGTGTTTATCCAATTAATTGCTTCCATTTTAGGAAGTCCACAGACTGCTGGAGATGGATGCAAAACTCTAAGCAAATCAAAAGGGCATATGTTATGAATCTTGGAATATACCAAAGTTTGCAAATGAGAAATATCTCCAAAAGAAGTTACCTTTAACGAACTTTTTGTATAGTTACTAATCTTTAAAACTTCCAAAGATTTAATTAAATACTCAAGTACATAATTATGCTCTTTTATATCCTTAGAGCTTTCCATAAGAGAATCCGGATTTAAATCACTTGATACTGTTCCAGCAATAGCTTCTAAAACCAGATCTGGCTTCCTAAAAGAAAATAATTTTTCAGGCGATGCTCCAAATATAATATCCTTACTATTTCTCCTCCAAACATATCTGCAAGTATTTGGTTGATTAGTTTTTAATTTTTTTAAAATATTTATTAGATTTAATTTATTTTTAAAATCTATTTTGACTCTTGAAGCTAAAACTATCTTGTCAAGGCTTCCTTCCTCTACTAATTTAATTCCCTTTTTTATTAATTGCTTCAGATTATTATTTGATAATTCTAAAGAATTCAAAAAATAATTGATCGAAGGATAATTAAAACTATTTTTACTTTTTTGATTTTTTGAATTTAAGACCTGATCCCTTATTGACCATAGTTCTTCAATTAACGTCCTCAAAGAAGATTTACCCTCTACATGTGCATTAATTCTTAACCAACAATTCTTTTTATTTTTAATAATCAATATTTTAGGTAAAATTGCTTCTAAACCAGGAACGTCATACAAGCAATATTTTTTCTTTAGATTCTCTGAAAAAGAAAAAATATAAATTATTTTTGAAAGCGCAGAGGTATTCGATTCATCAGTCAAATTTATTAGATTATTAAAGTTCTCATCGCTAAATTCTTTAGCTACTTTAAATTTTTTAGGCCCTTCTAAAGTTAGATATTTACATTTCTCAAGAGCTATATATGACATTTTATTATCCTCTTCCCAAAAAGAAGAAAAAGAATATTTATCAATAAAAAATTCATATACATCAAATAAATCAACACAAGGTATCCCAATACAAATACTTACTAATCCGGAATTCACCCCTTTCTTATCGAAATTGGAAAAAACGCCTTTTAAAAAATCTGAAAAGTTTAAATTATTTTTCATCACTTATTGAAAATAACTAAAAATCATGCATTAAAGTAAAAAATGTAACTCAATTTATAAACTATATTTAATAATTATAGTTTTTCTTAACTGCATTAATAATGAATGAAAGAAATAAAAGTTTATGGAAACAAGCAATAAAATGGCCTCTTTATTCAGTAGCAATTTTACCAGTTTTTATTTCAGGAGCTTATACCCTCAACTCTTTCAAAAATGTCAAAATATATAATTTAATTGCATTCACAATCGCTGCAATATTAATACTAATTTGGGAAAATCTAACTAATGATTTATTTGATTCAGAAACAGGAATTGATGAATTTAAATTTCATTCCATTTTAAATCTTGTGCGAAGTAAAACAATAGTTTCAATTACCGCTTATACATCTCTATTAATTGGATTATTAGTAATTGCCATTATTTCAATTTCGACGAGCATAAATGTAATGCTATTAGTCAGCGCTTGCTGCTTCTTAGGATATTTATATCAAGGACCGCCTTTCCGTTTGGGCTACCAGGGTTTAGGAGAACCATTATGTTGGTTAGCTTTTGGCCCCTTTGCTTACGCCGCTGCTTTAATTGCATTAAATCCATCAGATATATACATGATTTCTATTCCTTGGAAAGAGTCATTATTACTTGGTTCAGGATCCTCATTGGCAACCACACTAGTACTATTTTGCTCTCATTTTCATCAGATAAAAGAAGATAAAGAACATGGTAAAAATTCACCTTTGGTTCGTTTAGGAGCGAAAAAAGGAGCTAAAATTATTCCTTGGATAGTTTTTATAATTTATGTTTTCCAACTTTTTTTAATAATTAATGGATTTATTCCGATACTTTGTGTTCTTTTTCTTATAAGTTTTCCTCAATCATTAAAGCTTATAACTTTGTTGAAATATTCATATAACAAACCTGAAGCAATAAAAAATTGTAAATTTATTGCTATCAAATTCCAAACGCTAAATGGAATTGGATTAATAGCAGGATTTATCGTAGATTACTTGATTTATAAATGAACTTAACTTTTAAAAAAAAATCTTTTTTCTTTAAATTATCTTCGAAAGTGGATAATTCAAATACAACATATAACTATAAATCTGGGTGGATAATTAAATTAAGAAATATGGAAAAGGGAGTTGGTTTTGGAGAAGTAAATCCATTGAGAAAACAAGATTTAGATGCATGTAAAATACAATTAAATCAGATTCCTAAATACGTAAATTCAAAAAATATATCTGAGTTAATAAAAAATTTTCACCCGTGCATTCAATCAGCAATAAACTCTGCATTAGCTGAAATTGAACGAAAAATAAATTTTCAGGGAAATTATTACTTTAATGAAATTGATCAAACAGCTATACTTTTAGATCCTCATAACGCTCTTAAAGAATTAATAATCTTAAAAGGTAATAAACTTTTGAATGAGAAATCACTCACTATTAAATGGAAAGTAGGCATACAAGATAATTTCTCCGAAGAAAAAACTCTAATAGAGATACTAAATCATTTAAAAAGTAATATAAAATTAAGAATAGATGCGAATGGTTCTTGGAAAAGAGAAATAGCTAATAGATGGGTTGATATTTTGAAAGATATTGAAAATATAGATTGGCTAGAACAGCCTCTTTCTAAAGATGATATAGAGGGTTTAAAAGAACTTAATAAAAAGATGCCAATTGCTTTAGATGAATCACTATTAAAATATCCATATTTGATTAATGAATGGGATGGTTGGCAAATTCGCAGACCTTCTCAAGAAAGAAATCCTATGCATCTTTTAAAAGAGTTAAAAGATAAAAAAGGTTTTAGATCCTTAAGCACTTCTTTCGAGACAGGCATAGGCAGAAGATGGCTTTTTCATTTATCCTCTCTACAGCTATTGGGACAAACTCCCAAAGTTCCAGGATTGGCTTTAAAAAAAAATCCTAATTCTTTTCTTTTCCTAAACGATGCTCAAAGGATATGGGATCAATTATGAAAAATAAAATTCATATTATTGAAGTTGAAAATAATGAAAAAGAATCTATAAAAAAAATTCTTGAAAATATAAACGATAAAAAAATAACCTATATAAAAAATAAATCTTATAAAACTGAAGAAATATTAGAGACTATAGATATCACTGGACCTGTAATTATCTTAAATAGTAGTGGCAGTAGTGGAAAGCCTAGAAAATGCATACATAGTTTAGAAAATCTTAATTCGTCTGCCAAGGCATCTGGAATTTGGCTTGAAAAGCAAGGATTTCAATTACAAAACTGTTTAATTTTTAATACTTTACCTTTGAATCATATCAGTGGATTAATGCCACTATTTAGAAGCAAAATATGGAGTTGTGAGCATATCAATATTTCTCCTAAATTAATTAAAAAAACCAAGGAATTATTAGTCTTTACTAATGAGATAAAAAAAGAAAATCAACACCTGATAACATCATTAGTTCCAACACAATTAAAAAGACTTTTATCTGAAAAAGATGGGATTAATTGGTTAAAGATTTTTGATTTAATTTGGATTGGTGGTGCATCTATATCTAGTGAAACTTCTCACAAGTGCAGACTAGAAAAAATAAATTTAGCACCCTGTTACGGATCAACTGAAACTGCTGCCATGGTTACAAGCCTAAAACCTAAGGAATTTTTAGAAGGGATTGATAATGTTGGAGAAATACTATGTGATATAAATTTAAGAATTAGTAAAAAGGGTTTAATCCAAATCAAATCAGAAAGAATAGGAATTGAATTACTTGAAGCTTCTAAAACTAAAAATTTCAAAGATAAAAATGGTTGGTGGGAAAGCAGTGATTTGGGAGAAATCCAAGAATTGAATGATTCTTCTTATTTAAAATTTATTAGAAGAATAGATAATACTTTTAATTCTGGAGGTGAAATAGTTTTTCCAGAAGTAATTAAATTACGATTAAGTAAATTTATCTCAAATGAAAAAATTCCAATAGAAAATTTCAAGATTTCAAATATACCTAATAAAGAATGGGGAAATAAAATTGGAATCAACATTGATTTTAAAAAACAAACTTCTAAAACAGATATTGAATATTCATTAAAAATATTAAAAAACTTTTCTAAAAATTGGCCAAAACATGAGAGACCTGAAGCTTGGATTATTGGTAAAAATCAATCAAATTACATGAAAAAATCTAATTTCATATTTGAAAAATAGTAACTCATGATAATTAACACTCTTTTAAATTCGTATTTATATTGGAAGCCTCTATCCACCTCTCCAGTTGATCAGGTAATTTAACTTTCAATTTTGAATCAACATCTAAAGAACAATGGATGATTTTTCCTTCAGCGACATTAATTTCATCCTTTAAAAAAAATGTATTTACTTGAAATAAGTGATTATTAATTTTTTTTGGGAATATCTTAATTGAAAGTAAATCGCCAATCTTAATAGGTGATAAAAAATTGGCTTCACAATTAACTATGGGACATATAATTTGATTTTTATGGGATTTAGCATCGGGGAAAATATCCTGATGAGGAATACCATATATATCTATACTTTCTTCCCAACTTTCATGAGCCCATCTTAAAAGGTTGTGAAAATGTATCACTCCTGCAGAGTCACAGTCACCAAACCTTACTTTCCTTTTTAAAATCAACCAATTTTTAGGTTTCATTAAAAGGTTTACCTGTCTACAGAACCCATAATGACATCTATAGAGCCAAGGATTGCCATAATATCAGCTATCTTTGCTCCCTTTAGAATATGAGGCAATATTTGAAGATTATTTAAATCAGCAGCTCTAATTTTAAATCTCCATGGTGTAACTTCATTATTTCCTTGAATAAAAACTCCTATTTCACCTTTCCCAGATTCTAATCTTGTATATAATTCTCCATTAGGAATTTTAAAAGTTGGCGCAACTTTCTTAGCTACATATTGGTAATCCATACCAAATATTTCATTTTTTTTATCCTCTGTAGCCATACGTTTAGCTTCTAAATTTTCTGTTGGACCTCCAGGAATCATTTCACAAGCTTGACGAATAATTTTTAATGATTGTCTCATTTCTTGAACTCTTACTCGATATCTGGCATAACAATCACCTTCTTTTTCTGAAGCAATTTCCCATTCAAAATCGTCATAACATTCATAACTATCAACTTTTCTCAAATCCCAAGAGACTCCAGAGGCCCTAAGCATTGGTCCAGAAAGTGACCAATTAATTGCTTGATCTCTTTCTATAGTTCCAAGACCTTCAATTCGTTTTTTAAATATAGGATTATTTGTTATTAGTTTTTCATATTCATCAATCTTTGGAGCAAACCAATCACAAAAATCAAGGCATTTTTCTAACCATCCATAAGGTAAATCACAAGCCACACCTCCTATTCTAAAAAAATTATTGTTTATCAATCTTTGTCCAGTAGCAGCTTCCCAAAGGTCATAAATCATTTCTCTTTCTCTAAAGATATAAAAGAATGGAGTTTGAGCGCCTACATCTGCTAGAAATGGACCTAGCCATAAAAGATGATTTGCAATTCTATTGAGCTCCAACATTAGAACTCTTATATAACTGGCCCTTTTGGGTACAACAATATTAGCCAATCTTTCTGGGGCATTTACTACAATAGCTTCATAAAACATTCCGGCTGCATAATCCATTCTGCTTACATAAGGAACATACATAACGTTTGTCCTATTTTCAGCTATCTTTTCCATGCCTCTATGCAAATATCCAATTACGGGCTCACAATCTATTACGTTCTCGCCGTCAAGGGTTACAACTAACCTTAAAACTCCATGCATAGATGGATGATGAGGGCCAAAGTTGACCACCATCGGTTCTGTTCTAGTCTCTAGTTGAGCCATTAATAATTTAACCTCTATTTAAATCTTAGTAGAAAGTTATGCAAACTGACCTTTCTGATTCATCTTTATTCAATCATAAGTCAGTGATGACAGATGAAATTTTAGTTTCTGTAGATCAATATCCATTAATATCAGACAATAAACTAACAGCAATAGATTCAACTTTAGGTGGTGGTGGACACTCATATCAATTATTAAAAAAATATCCTGATTTAAAAATAATTGGACTAGATCACGATCCATTCGCAAGAAAGTCAGCATTAATTAAACTTGAAGAATTTAAATCGAGGATTGAAATATGTCCATCAAATTTTGCTAACTTTGAGCCAAAAGAAAAAGTTTCTTTTGTAATAGCAGATCTTGGAGTCAATAGTAATCAGATAGATAACCCACAAAGAGGATTTAGTTTTCAAAAAGATGGGCCTTTAGATATGCGAATGAATCCGTTACTTGAGATGAATGCTGAGGACATAATTGAGAATTTAAATGAAAAAGATCTTGCTGATTTAATTTTTAAATTTGGTGATGAAAGATTATCACGAAAGATTTCTTGGAGAATCAAAAAAGATTTAAAAGAAAAAGGCAAATATTCAGGTACAAAAGATTTAGCCTATTCCATTGCTGGTTGTTTCCCACCCAAACAAAGATATCGAAAAATTCATCCTGCGACTAGAACATTCCAGGCACTAAGAATCGCTGTTAATAAAGAAATCGAAGCACTAGAAAGATTTTTAGAGATTTCTCCAGATTGGCTATTACCTGGGGGAATAATTTCAATTATTAGCTTTCATTCAATAGAAGATCGGCTGGTAAAAAATTCTTTTAAGGGTGATGTAAGATTAAAAAATCTTACAAAAAAACCAATTACACCAAATGAAAAAGAAATTGAAAATAATAAAAGATCTCGAAGCGCAAAATTAAGAATTGCTCAATTAAAATAATTAAGATCTCAGCGTAAAAATTTAATAGAGTCTGTAATTATCTCAATTGATTTTTCTATATCTTCTGTAGTAGTCATCAAACCAATACTTAATCGTAATGAAGCCTCTGCTTCTTTAAAAGATCTTCCTAGAGCGAGTAATACATGCGAAGGCTCACCATTACTACAGGCTGACCCACTAGAACAGATTATTTTAGATTTCAAACTTTTGTGCAATTTTGAACCATTGACATCAAGTACTGTCAGATTCAAATTATGAGGTAATCTTTCTTTCATTGACCCATTTATTTCCACTCCAGAATTGTTGCCTAATAATCCCTTCAAAAGTTTATCTCTATGAAAAAGAAATTTCTGGATATTCTTTTTTTGATTTAAAACTGCTATTTCTATTGCTTTAGTAAAACCTACTATCAAAGGTAATGGCAATGTTCCTGATCTTAAACCAAATTCTTGACCTCCTCCTAAAACTAAAGGCTGCAGCTCAATATCTCTATCAATCAAAAGTATTCCTACCCCTTTAGGACCGTATATTTTATGTGAGCTTATTGTTAACATATTTGCTACTGAGTCAAGGCTATCAAACTCCAGACAACCTAGACATTGAGCATAATCAGAATGGAGAACTATATCCCTTGAACTGCATATTTCTGAAATTACTTTCAAAGGCTGAATAACTCCTATTTCGTTATTTGCCATCATGATACTCACTAAAAAAGTATCATCTCTTATGCAGCTAACAAATTTTTCTTCTGAAACTAAACCATCTTTTTCTGGACTCATTTCAGTAACATGAAATCCCTCTTTTTTTAATTGATCTAAAGGCTCTAATACAGCTTTATGCTCAGTTTTTAGAGTAATAATATGACCATACTTTTCTGTTTTCTTATGATAGTTCCTGGCAAAACCTAACAAAGCCAAATTATTAGATTCTGTTGCTCCGCTTGTAAAGATTACTTTCTTTTTTTTTAGAAATAAGTATTCTTGTATTTTTTCTCTTGAGACTTCCAAAATCGCACTTGCATTAATACCCGCTAAATTTGATTTACTCGAAGGATTTGAAAATATTTCGCTCCAATAGGGTGCCATAGAATTTACAACCTCCTCTAAACAAGGTGTTGAGGATTGATAATCTAGTAGTATGGAAGTTGAAAGCATCATATTTAGTATATAAAATAATCATTAGGCTAAATAAAATTTAATTCAAAATAAAAAAAATGAATGACACTAACCAAATAAATAATGAAAAACTTAGAAAATCAAAAATTTTATTGGTAGATGATGAGCCTGGTTTAAGAACAGCTGTAAAAACATTCCTCGAAGACGAAGGTTTTGAAGTCTTTATTGCGGTTGACGGAGAGGATGGCTGGGAAAAAGCTCAAACAATTTTCCCAGATCTAATTATTAGCGATATTATGATGCCGAGATCCAATGGTTATGTTTTATTAGAAAAAATAAGAGAAGATGAAAAACTGGGAGGTACTCCAGTTATTTTTCTTACAGCAAAGGGAATGACTTTAGATAGAACCCAAGGATATCTTGCAGGTATTGATGATTATATTTCTAAACCCTTTGATCCCGATGAATTATCTGCAAGAGTTAAAAATGTAATCAAGAGGCAAGAGAGATTACTCAAGGAAGCAGCCCGATTTGCCGATATTGATGTAAGTAAAATGGCACAACAGATCACTGAAATAAAATCTATGCTTACAGATCAGAATCCACTCAATCAAGAAAAATCTATAGATATTCCAAGTTTTACGCCAAGAGAAGCAAGTGTACTTCAACTTGTAGCAGAGGGCCTTATGAATAAAGAAATTGCCAGACAACTTGAAACCTCCATTAGAAATGTTGAAAAATATGTAAGCAGGCTTTTTATTAAAACGAGTACATCTAGCAGAACCGAATTAGTCCGTTATGCACTTGAAAATCACCTAGTAAAATAATTTATTTAACTTTCTTAAATTCAATTAATTTGGAAAAATAAAATGGAGCTTGATTTAATTTCTTTTGAACGACAGTGAACCCTTTTTCATTAGCAGCATTTATAATTCCTTTTTCTCTTAATGTATAAGCTCTAGTAGTTTTACTTGGCCCAGGAAACAACTTTCCAATATTCTTTAACACGGCCAATATTGGCGTATAAGGGGCAAAACTAACTATTAGCTTCTCTTTACTTAAGTCACATAAATGTCTAACCATTTCTTCAGCGACTGGTTGTGGGTAATGAATAAATACATCTAAACAAATGACAACATCAAATAAACCCTTTAATTGTTCAAGATCACTTGTTAAAAATTTCATTTTTCTTTGACTTAGACCTAATTCATTGATACGTTTCTTAGTCTCTTTAATCATTTCAGAAGATATGTCACTTACCTGCAAATCTTTTATACCAAGTCTTAGTAAAGGAATAGCTAAACTTCCTACGCCGCAACCAGCATCACAAAAAGTCTTACTTGTTAATTTGGGGTAATTTTTTACATACGAAACGACATCATCGACAGTCTTTTGATGACCTTTTCTAATATTTTTCTGTACTGTATTGATTTCTTCTGATTTACTATAAATTTTTCTCCATCGATCAAAACCAGTCCCATTGAAATACTTCCTAACTTCGCTTTTTTCCAGATTTTTATTAGACGTCATAACAATTCATACAAAATTAGTCTTTTTAATACTAACTAACTAGCGCACTAGTAATTGCACGTCATTATAAGAAAAGAATTGATTTGTTATTTTGTCAGAATTGAATTCCACTAATATTTATAAAATTGCTGTAGTAATGGGAAGTGATTCGGATTTAAAAACTTTGAAACCTGCAATAGATATATTGAATGAATTTGGTATGGAAACTGAGGTTTGTATACTTTCTGCACATCGAACACCCATGGAAATGATGGAATATGCAAAAAAAGCAGAATCACAAAACATAAAAGTTATTATCGCAGGAGCCGGTGGAGCAGCTCACCTACCTGGAATGATAGCTTCACTAACATGCGTTCCTGTAATAGGCGTGCCGGTCGAGAGTAAAACTCTGAAAGGAATTGACTCCCTATTATCAATAGTTCAAATGCCTGCAGGGATTCCCGTAGCAACAGTGGCAATAAACGGTGCAAAAAATGCAGGTTTATTGGCAATTCAAATCCTTAGTTTATTTGATGAAGCTTTAAGAGTAAAAATTAAAAAATTCAGAGAGAATCTGCATGCACAAGTAACAACTAAAAATAGTAAATTGTCTGCTCTAGGAGCTGATAATTACCTAAAAACTGACTAAATGGTTTTTTATAAATTAAACCCTTGCAAGTAAATTCTTTTCTTTCAGATAATTAATAACTTTTTCAACAGAATCATTTAAACCTAAGGAACCTGTATCAACAACTATTTCTGGATTTGCAGGTGCCTCATATGGACTAGATATCCCGGTAAAATCTTTAATTCCCCCCATACGTGCCTTTTTATATAAACCTTTAGTATCTCTACTCTCACATACATCAATATCTGCGGCGCAATATACTTCAATAAAATCTTTTGAACCAATAATTTTCCTAACCTTATTTCTATCACTAATGAAAGGGGAGACAAATGCTGTAATAGTTATTATTCCGGCATTCATAAATAAATTAGCTACTTCTCCTATTCTTCTTATGTTTTCTTCTCTATCTTCATCAGAAAATCCAAGATCCTTGCATAAACCATGTCTAATATTATCTCCGTCTAGTACATAAGTTGATAAACCATCTAAGTGTAAGACTTCATTTATAGCATTGGCTAAGGTACTTTTACCAGACCCTGATAAACCTGTAAACCAAATTACCATTCCTTTATGTCCTCTCATTTTTTCTAACTTATTTCTATCAATAGTTAAATTGTGCCATTTTATATTTTTTCCTGAATTTTTCTGATTTAGTTCCATCATCTTTTTATGTTTCTAAAAGTAGAAATCCATTTTAACTCCTGACTCATAAATTATGAAATCCTTCTTTGCGAAGAAACTCAATTGATTTGTTTACCATATCTCCTTGTAATTGAATATCTTCACCTATTACAGTTCCTCCAGTACCACAAAACACTTTCATTTTTTTTAGTAATTCCTTAACTTCTGTTTCGTTTCTAATAGCTAAACCTTTTATTAAAGTAATAGTTTTTCCTTTTTTACCTTTTTTTTGTTTAGAGATATTTATTTTTGATATTTTTTTAAAATTCTCTTCTCTAGTTTTTTCTTTATAAATATTTTCCTGATTATCAAATTCAATCCAATTTTTTTTTCCCATTATTTTTTATATAATCTATAGTTAGTTCATACTTATACTATAAAAAATTGGTAAGTACAATTTCCCGCCACGATCAAAATAATAAGGATGATTTAAATCAACCTTCAAAAGAAGGAAGATTTGGAAAATATGGAGGTCAATATGTTCCTGAGACACTAATGCCAGCTCTTTTTGAACTGGAAGAAGCAGCGTCTGATGCATGGAAAGATAAACAATTTGTAAATGAATTAAATCATCTGCTGAAAACTTATGTAGGAAGAGAGACCCCATTATATGAAGCCAAAAGACTTACTGAACATTACCAAACAAAAACTTCTATTAGCAGAATTTGGCTGAAAAGAGAAGACCTAAATCATACTGGTGCTCACAAAATCAATAATGCATTAGGGCAAGCTTTATTAGCGATAAGAATGGGTAAACAAAGAATAATTGCAGAAACAGGTGCTGGGCAACATGGAGTTGCTACTGCTACTGTATGCGCGAGATTTGGCTTGAAATGCATTATCTATATGGGAGCAGAAGATATAAGAAGACAATCATTAAACGTCTTTCGGATGAAACTTTTAGGAGCAGAAGTTAAAGTTGTTACTTCAGGTACTGCAACTCTCAAAGATGCAACTAGTGAAGCTATAAGGGATTGGGTATCCAATGTAGAAACAACACACTATATTTTGGGGTCAGTTGCCGGACCACACCCCTTCCCAATGATTGTTAGAGATTTTCATGCAGTTATAGGAGAAGAAGCAAAAAAACAATGTCTAGAATCATTTGGATCATTACCTGACATTTTGCTTGCTTGTGTAGGTGGAGGATCAAATGCAATGGGTCTGTTTCATCCTTTCGTAAAAGAAAAATCAGTCCGACTAATTGGAATTGAAGCAGCAGGAAGCGGAGTCAATACTGATAAACATGCCGCAACTATTACTAAAGGATCCGTAGGAATTTTACATGGATCAATGAGTCTTCTTTTACAAGATAAGGATGGTCAAGTACAAGAAGCACATTCTATAAGTGCAGGTCTTGATTATCCTGGAGTAGGTCCTGAACATAGTTATTTAAAAGATATAGGAAGAGCAGAATATGGCTCTGTTACTGATGCGGAAGCTTTAGACGCTTTAAAACTAGTGAGTGAACTAGAAGGAATTATCCCTGCACTCGAAACAGCTCATGCTTTTGCATGGTTAGAAAAATTATGTCCTACCTTAGATAAAGATACAGAAATAGTAATCAATTGTTCTGGGAGAGGAGATAAGGATGTTAATACTGTCGCATCATCTTTGAAAATTGAGTAACTAATATCTAGGAATTGTTTGATCAATATACTTACTCCATCCATCTATACCTTCTTCAAGATTCCAAATCTCATCTACGAGATTGTTATCTAGTGACCATTGTCCAAAATTATAACTTCTGATACCGGCATGACAAAGAACAACAAACTTTTTAACTTTTGCATCACTAATCTTTGTTTTTACGTACTCGGCCGAAACTTTACTTATTGGTAAATGTAAAAATTCCCTAGGAAAACAAGCAATTTCAAGTTCTGAATCCTCTCTAACATCAATGATAATAGGATTTTCATCTTCAGAATTAAACCATTCATTAAGATCAAAAGCACTTAAAGTTTTCGGATAATTTCCCAATTGTTAGAATTAAATATTGGTTATTAACAATTTTATAAATAAGGTTGCAAGAACATGTTTATTGTTAAAAATAAAAATGAATTTTAAACAATTAATTGTAATAACAATATTATCCTTGTGCTGTATTTTTGGATTTGAAGAAATTTCTTATAGTTTAAATAAAGCAAGCCAAGATGATATTTCAGAATTAAAAATTTTGAATTACTTACCGAAAGATAATAAAATATTCTTCATTTCAAATACTAAAAGTTCAAAAATCACTCACGTTATAAGAAAAAACTTTGAAACAAAGAATCAAGATGAGCTTGCTTTGATAAAAAATAGTATATTGGCATACTTAGGCATAGATTTAGGTACTAATAAATTAGAAGATATCTATAATAACGAACTTGCAATAACTACCTACGATAATAAAGGGAAAGATATAGATGATGTTTTAATAATATTCAAAATTAAGGAAAAAAAAGATATAGATGATATTTTAAATCTTGCCAATAAACTTGATGAGCCTGATAAATTAATTAAAATATATAGAGAAAATAAATTAAATTATTTAAAATATATTTATCGAACTAATGATAATTATATTATTACTTCCTCTAATAAAACCTTAATACTTGATGCATTACAATCAATTAAAATTGATAACTCTTTTAAAGAAGTATTGAATAACTTTAAAAATGAACATAATATCTTTTTAACTAATAATTTCAAAACAAATGAATTATTAAATAACAATTACACTTTAAAGAAAGAGGACTATTTAGTAACTTTATTTAATTTTAAAGATAAAGATATTTTATTAAAATCATATTTAGTTAAAAATAACAAAAGATCAGATTTTATATCTTATAAAAACATCGGTACAGAAAATATATTAGATAAAAAAAACTATCAAATATCTATTTATAATAATTTATTAGATTCTAATAAATATCTTGATGACATCGAAATAAATAGTTTTGAAAAGAATTTTATTAAAGAAATAAATTATAAATTAAAACAAAATATACTATTCTTAAGTTCTGATAATAATTGGTTATTAATTCATGATAAGAATAAATTTCCTCTTGAGAGTATAAAATTATTGGAAGATTTTAATAAAAATACTTTAGAAAATAATAATATTATCTATACAATATACTCAAAAGATATACTTAAAAAAGAAGAAAATATTATAAAACAGTCTACCTATAAAAAGATTTTTTTAGTTCAGACTGACAATCTAAACTTTATTAGTAACACTTTGGTAAATGAAGCAGATATAGATTTAATCTCAAACGATTTTTTTAGTTTAAAAGATGATATTCATGCTAAATATTTTCTAAATAAAAAAATAAATATTAAGAATCCTTATTCTATTCAACCTAAATATGTCTCTTATTTAGAAAACATTAATTACTTTTTTAAAAATTTAATTAATTTATCAATTATAGAATTTAAAGCAATAATCAAACAATCTATTCCAGAAACAGCTCCTATTTATTATGCAGAAACTAATTTAAAAATATTTAATAATTAAACTTGATTGATATCTTGTGGTTAACTAAAAATTATTTGACTATCTTAGACCTATAAACGATTTATATCACATTAAAGTTTTGGATACTAATAAATTAATTTTAAAACCAGGATTAGAGGGAGTTCCAGTAACTAATTCATCAATATGTGATATTGACGGTCAAAAAGGAAAATTATTATATAGAGGCTATTCAATTGAAGAATTAGCACAGAAAAGTAGTTTCTTAGAAACTGCTTTTTTATTAATTTGGGGAGAATTACCTTCAGCAACAGAACTAAGAGATTTTGAACAAGAAGTACAGATGCATCGGAGATTAAGCTTCAGAGTTAGAGATATGATGAAATGCTTCCCTGCCACGGGGCATCCCATGGATGCTCTGCAATCCAGTGCCGCATCTCTTGGTCTTTTCTATTCAAGAAGAGCGATAGATGATCCTAAATATATCTACAACGCAGTTATAAGACTAATCGCAAAAATTCCAACAATGATTGCTGCATTTCAACTTATAAGAAAAGGACAAGATCCCATTCAACCTAGAGATGATTTATCCTACTCATCCAATTTTCTTTACATGTTGACTGAGAAAGAACAAGATCCTATAGCTGCAAAAGTTTTTGATAGATGCCTAATTCTTCATGCAGAACATAGTTTAAATGCGAGTACATTTAGCGCACGAGTAACAGCTAGCACTCTTACCGACCCATACGCGGTAATTGCCTCTGCAGTAGGAACATTAGCTGGTCCTCTTCATGGAGGAGCAAATGAAGATGTGATTGCCATGTTAGAAGATATTAAAACTCCTGAAAAAGCTGCTTCTTTTCTAGAAGATGCGATTCAAAAAAAGAGTAAAATAATGGGTTTCGGTCATCGAGAGTATAAAGTTAAAGATCCTCGAGCAATTATTCTTCAGAAATTAGCAGAGGAGCTTTTTATTAGGTTTGGTAAAGATGAAATGTATGAAGTTGCTAAAAAATTAGAGTTAGAGGCTATTCCGAGGCTAGGAGGAAAAGGTATTTTTCCAAACGTTGATTTCTATTCTGGCCTTGTTTACAGAAAACTTGGTATTCCCCGTGACTTATTTACTCCTATTTTTGCAATATCAAGAGTCGCAGGTTGGTTAGCTCATTGGAGAGAACAATTAGGCGCAAACAGAATTTTTAGACCATCTCAAATTTATACAGGTTCAGCTCCAAGAGATTGGATTACTTTAGAAAATCGAAAATAATATTTTCAGCTTTTCATAAAAAACACACATATTGTTTATGAAGAGTTAATCTAAAGAATAAATAACAACAAAATTTTGAACTCCGGATTAGATCTCGAATATAGTTTTAATGAAATCTTAAAAGGGTTTGGGCTCTCAAGTGAACTTGCTCATATAATCTGGCTACCTTTACCAATGTTATTAGTTTTAGTATCAGCAGTAGTTGGTGTATTAGTAACGGTTTGGTTAGAAAGAAAAATATCTGCAGCTGCCCAACAAAGAATAGGACCAGAATATGCAGGGGCTTTAGGAGTTCTTCAACCAATTGCAGACGGTCTTAAATTACTTGTAAAAGAAGATATTATTCCTGCAAAAGCAGATTCAATTCTTTTCACTGCCGGACCAATATTAGTATTGGTACCGGTGATTCTCTCCTGGTTAGTTGTTCCCTTTGGCCAAAACTTACTTATTAGTAATGTTGGTATTGGAATTTTTCTTTGGATAGCTCTAAGTAGTATTCAACCTATTGGTCTTCTTATGAGTGGCTACGCCTCGAATAATAAATACTCACTATTAGGAGGATTAAGAGCAGCTGCTCAATCTATCAGCTATGAAATCCCCCTAGCTTTGTCTGTATTAGCTATTGTTTTGATGACAAATTCCCTAAGCACTATTGATATTGTTAATCAACAAAGCGGAGCCGGAATATTAAGTTGGAATATATGGAGGCAACCAGTTGGATTCATAATTTTTTGGATATGTGCTCTTGCTGAATGCGAAAGACTACCATTTGACT
Source organism: Prochlorococcus sp. AG-686-P16 (assembly GCA_003208695.1). GTDB lineage: Bacteria > Cyanobacteriota > Cyanobacteriia > PCC-6307 > Cyanobiaceae > Prochlorococcus_A. Next base: position 18,753 of record QCVY01000006.1, read on the forward strand.
TACCAGAAGCTGAGGAGGAATTAGTAGCGGGTTATCAAACTGAATATGCTGGAATGAAATTTGCTTTATTTTATTTAGGCAGCTATATAAATTTAATTCTATCCGCATTATTAGTATCCATACTTTATTTAGGTGGATGGGGGTTTCCTATTCCTGTTGAGATAATTGCTAAAGTTCTAAATCTTCCAATTAATGCTCCTGTGATTCAAGTTTTCACAGCTTCCATAGGAATCATAATGACTGTTCTCAAAGCATATCTATTGGTTTTTATTGCTATATTATTGCGTTGGACAACACCAAGAGTAAGAATAGATCAACTTCTAGATTTAGGATGGAAATTCCTTTTACCCATATCTCTTGCTAATCTACTTGTGACCGCAGGACTAAAATTAGCTTTCCCTCAATTTTTTGGTGGATAATGTTTAAGTAAATATACTTAAACAATAAATAAATCCATTAGAATAAAATAACTAAGTAACTCTTTAAAATGAAAGATTTTCTTCAAAAAGTAAATAGCTATATTAAAGAAGCTTTTAGTGCTGGTAAATATTTATATGATGGACTTTCTGTAACTTTTGATCATCTCAGAAGAAGACCAGTTACTGTTCAATATCCTTACGAAAAGTTAATTCCTTCTGAGAGATATAGAGGAAGAATCCATTATGAATTTGATAAATGTATAGCCTGTGAAGTATGCGTACGCGTTTGCCCTATAAATCTACCAGTAGTGGACTGGGTTATGAATAAAGAAACAAAAAAAAAGGAACTTAGAAATTACTCTATAGATTTTGGGGTCTGTATTTTTTGTGGGAATTGTGTTGAATATTGTCCAACAAATTGCTTATCTATGACTGAAGAATATGAATTAGCTACATTCGATAGACATAATTTAAATTTTGACAATATAGCATTAGGTAGACTTCCAACAAATGTTACTACTGATCCATCTGTAAAACCTCTTAGGGAACTTGCTTATTTGCCTAAAGGAGTTATGGACCCTCATGAAGTACCTCCTTCAGATATACGCGTTGGTAAACTTCCAGAAGAAGTTTATGATTGGATAAAACCAGAATTGAATGATATTAAGGATACTTCTGTTAAACCAAACAAATAACTTAAATAAAACATGTCGATAGCAGTCACAACTCAAATAATTTGTTTTTCAGTACTATCTTTAGTTGTAATAGTAGGAGCACTAGGAGTAATCCTTCTTGAAAGTATTGTTTACTCTGCATTTTTGCTTGGTGGAGTCTTCATGAGTGTTGCAGGCTTATACCTGCTATTAAACGCGAGTTTTGTCGCTGCAGCTCAAGTTTTAGTTTATGTTGGAGCAGTTAATGTTCTCATAATTTTTGCGATAATGTTAGTTAATAAAAAAGAAGATTTAATGCCTATCGAAAATATCAAATCAAGAAGAATTATATCAACATCAATATGTTTAACTCTTCTAAGTTTATTAATTAGAGTTGATTTATCTAATACTTGGGGTTTGGCGGACCCTAATACATCTATTGGCGAAGAATCTACAATAAGAATTGGAGAACACTTATTCAGTGATTATTTGCTCCCTTTTGAGGTGGCATCTGTACTACTTTTGATGGCCATGATTGGCGCTATTGTTTTGGCTAGGAGAGATGTTATGAATGAAGATATTTCAACAGGATTACCGGTAGATCAAGAACTAATAGAGAAACCAAATGAACCTTTACTAATAAAAAAAAATTAATATGAATTTAGAATCTATCCCACTCCAAGCGTTCTTAATAGTTTCCTCAATATTATTTTGTATTGGTATTTGGGGATTATTAAATAGTAGAAATGCCGTAAGAGTACTGATGAGTATAGAATTAATGTTGAATGCAGTTAACATAAATTTGATGGCCTTCTCCTCTTACGTGGACAATAACCTAATTCAAGGACAGGTTTTTACAATTTTTGTTATAACTGTTGCAGCAGCAGAAGCAGCTGTTGGTTTAGCTATATTGTTGTCCCTTTATAGAAATAGAGTCACTGTGGATATGGAAAGTTTTAATTTATTAAAGTGGTAAAAAGCATCTAATGAAACTTTCATTGGTGCTTATTATTTATCGTTCTAACAGTTCAAGTGCTAAAGAAGCATCCATATTTTGTATCAAGGCCCTCAAAGATAGAAATATTAAATCAAATACAATAGAAAGTGATTTTGATAATAATCAACTAAAAAGCTACTTTTGCAACCTTGCTGCATTACCTGATCTAGTAATTGTCCTTGGTGGTGATGGAACTGTTCTTAAATCTGCAAATGCATTAGTTAAATATGATATTCCTATTCTTAGTTTTAATATTGGCGGTAATTTAGGATTTTTGACTCAAGAAAAAGATTTTTTATTTGACCAATCATTTATCAAAATTTTGGAAAAAGAAGAATATATAATTGATTTCAGAAATAGGTTACATTGTGATGTTTACTGTAACGAAAATTATAGAGAAAGAAAATTACTCAAAAGCTATGATGCATTAAATGATTTTTATTTTAAATCTGTTGAAGAAGATATTTCTCCAACCAATCAAATTCAAATTGAAATAGATAATGAGAAAGTAAATGAGTATAAGGGTGATGGTTTAATTATTTCTTCCTCAACAGGTTCTACTGCATACTCTATGGCAGCAGGAGGTCCAATAGTACACCCCTCAATAAATGCATTCGTAATAAACCCAATATGTCCTATGAGCTTAGCCAGCAGGCCAATTATTATTCCTGATACAAGTAAAGTAATAATTAGAGTCGTTCAAAAGAATAAAAGAGAAATAAAATTATGGAAAGATGGATCAAAATGTATGACTATAAAAGAAAATGATTATTGTGAAATTAATAAAGTAACAAAGCCCTGTAAGATGATTAAATTTAATAAAAGCATTTCCTATTACATTACATTAATCAAAAAACTTGATTGGAAAGGAGATTTATCATTAAAAAATAATCAAAATATTTAGATGGCATTAGAAATTGAAAGGCGATTTCTTCTAAAAAATAATCAATGGAAGGAATTTATTACTCATAAAACTTTAATAGAGCAGGGCTATCTTTCTTACGATTTGGAAGATTGGATCATCAGAATCAGATTTAGCGGCAAGAACTTTAAAATTGCACTTAAAAAACATATTAAAAATTTTACTAATTACGAATATGAATTCTCAATACCAAATAGTGATGGTGAAAGAATCATGGCAACTCTTACAAATACAATTAAAAAAGAAAGATTTTTTTTAAAAGTTGATCAAAAAGAATGGATTATAGATTGCTTTAAAGACAAAAATTTCCCTTTAGAAATTGCCGAAATTGAGCTTACTGAAGAGAAAGAAAAAGTTATTCTTCCCTCTTTTTTAGCAAAAGAAATTACAGGTCTAAAAATATATACCAATCTTAACCTGACAAAACATCCTTTTTCAAAATGGGAAACAAATAATATAAAGAAAAAATAGCAAAAAGCTCTCTTTTCCTTTATATTCTTTTTATATTTGAAGAAAACTTTTTATTATTTTTTGATATGTATGGTCTTTATGACAGAGATGGTGTATTAAGATTTGCCAACTCTGATAGGGAAGCATGTCTTGATTATGCAAAACTTTTTGAATTAAATTCAGCTAATTGTTGTTTGATGAATTTAATAGTAAGTATCGATAAAGAAGCTAATATTAATCTTGATCTGAATCAGGAAGAGAACAACAATTAAATCCATCTCTACAGATTTTGCCGTGATCCATTGCCCAATTTAATAGTGCTACTCTATTTTTGGAGCCTGTTTTGGTGAACATATTA
>QCVY01000007.1 GCA_003208695.1 Prochlorococcus sp. AG-686-P16
TTGCAAAACCAATAGCAGAATTAGTTGGTACGCCATTAAGAAATGCAGAAGTAGCTTTTGGACCTTTTCAAGACCTATCAGATGGGTTGTCTCACTTTACAATGATGAAATTCTTGATTTTGTTTTTGATGAATGTGATCCTAAGATTTCAATTGGCAACAAATCAAAAAGTCATAGATTAATTAATAAAATTATTGAAATTCATTCTCCAGATAATTATTTTGAATTAATGGCTATTACAACTATAATTCACTACCAGTTAAATAAGCTTTTCGCTAATGTATAAAAAGAGATATGTTTTGGTCCCTTGATCAAGGTCGAAAAAGTAAAAAAGAAAAAAGAAATAGAGAATCAAAAGACGGTTTGTTTAGCAAATGGTCTAGAAGTTTCAAAATTTGAAAATTTCAAGAAAAGTAGTGATTTTTTAAAGGAACCACTTGCAAGCGAATTAAAAAATGAAAGCGATCATTTTACTAATGATGCTGTTCAGTTATTGAAATTTCATGGGAGTTATCAACAAGATAATAGAGAGAACAGGAAACCTGGCAAAAGTAAAGATTGGCAGATGATGCTTAGGTTAAGAAGTCCAGGTGGAGAAATACCAGGTAAATTATTTTTATCTTTAGATGAATTATCTGACAAACTTGGAAACGGCACACTGAGGGTAACTACTAGACAAGCCTTTCAAATGCATGGAATAAGAAAAGATAACTTAAAGGAAGTAATTAAATCCATTGTAAATTCAATGGGTTCGACTTTAGCTGCATGTGGGGACATAAATAGGAATGTCATGGCTCCGGCTGCACCTTTTGAAACACCAGAATACATAATAGCAAGAACTTTAGCAGTAAAAGTTGCTGATCTTTTAACACCTGTAGCAGGACAAGGGACCTTTTTGGAGCTATGGGCTGACGGCGATTTGGAATATACGATAAAACCAGATAAAGAAATTGAAGAGAATAGGAAATTACAATTTAAAGAGAATGTTTTTAGCGGTACAAAAAAAGAACCTTTATATGGATCTACATATCTTCCGAGAAAGTTTAAGTGTGCTGTTACCGTTCCAGGTGATAATTCTGTTGATCTCCTCACTAATGATATTGGAATAGTTGCATTCACATCAAAAGAAGGTGACTTAGAAGGATGTAATTTTTATATCGGTGGAGGTATGGGGCGAACTCATAATAATGAAGAGACCTTTGCAAGAATTGCAGATCCACTTGGTTATGTTGAAAAAAAAGACACTTATGAACTAATTCAAAGTATTGTTGCAATTCAAAGAGATTATGGAGATAGGAAATCAAGGAAAAATTCCAGAATGAAATACCTTTTGAATAGGAAAGGTATTAAATGGTTTAAAAAAATTCTTTTAGATAAATACTTTAGAAAAGAAATTAAGCCTTTAAGAAAAGAACCCGAAAATAAATTAATTGACTACCTAGGTTGGCATAAACAAAATAAAGATTATTTTTTTGTTGGATTACCTTTATTATCAGGAAGGCTTTCTGGAAAGAAGAAATCATTAATAAGAGATCTTGTTAAAGAAAATGATCTTGATCTAAGACTTACTCCTAATCAAGATATTCTGCTTTGTAATATTTCTAATAAAAATAAAAGCGAAATTAAAAAGGCCTTAAAAAAGATTGGATATGACAATCTTAACGACATCAATGAAATTCAAAGACATGCTCTTGCATGTCCAGCCCTCCCACTATGTGGTCTAGCTATGACCGAAGCTGAAAGAATTTTGCCTGAAGTTCTTTCTAGAATTGAAAACCTATTAAATGATATGAATATAGAAAAGACAATATTATTTAGGATGACAGGATGTCCTAATGGATGTACTAGACCTTATATGGCAGAATTGGCTCTTGTTGGGAGTGGGCAGAATAAATATCAACTATGGTTGGGGGGAAGTAAAAACCTTCAAAGATTAGCTAAACCATATTTGCAAAGAATGGAACTTGATGATTTGGAAAAAACTATTCAACCTTTATTAGAATTTTGGAAGAAAAGCAGTCCAGAAAAAGATTTTGGGGATTGTATTAATAATCAAAAAGAATCTTTCATTACAAATTTACTAGGCGAGTTAAATTAAATATCAAATCTTCCCATACAAAGCATTAGGTTTTTTATTCTTCCAAGCCCATAGTTGATCTCCATAACTAAAATGCCACCACTCATTTGGATGCTGAACAAATTCAAATTTAATCATAATTTCTTTTAGGAACCTTCTTCTTTCATTCCATATAATTGCATCTTCATTTTCAATATTATTATAAAAATCTGGTTTTGATTTATCATCCATCTGATCAATATTACTTCCCATATCCATAATATTGCCATACTTATCTGCCAAAGTGATATCTAAAGCACCTCCAGTGGAATGTGGAGGAGGACATCTGTCATCAGACGAAGGATATGCCCAAAATTTCTCAACATTTTTTTTTACTAAAGGATATAGTTCCATATCTTTTTCAGAAGCATCAATATCTAGCCTTTCACATTCCAAAAGAAAAGCTCTATTGAACATAAATTTTTGGACTTCGATAGGTCTCCAACTGTCATAAATCAAAAGGGATAAAGAATTATTTTTTAAATTTAAAAAATTATTTACTTTTATTAATCTCTTTACAACTTCTTCTCTTAATTTCCAAATGGACTTTTTTTCCTTATAAGGAGCACCTAGATCATAGTAAGGATGAGGATTAAGAAATTTAAAACAACTTGGTATTGTAATTAATTTATCTTTATTCTCCACAATGGGGATCTCATTCCAAACTTTCAATGAACATTGTCTATTAATTTTATTTTTGCATATATTTAAAAATTGACAATTAAAAGTTTTAATTTAAGAAGTCATGAATAAATTTATTATCAGAATTGTCGATTAGCAAATCTTTTAATAAAATATTTTTTCTTAAGTCAGGATCTTCAATTATTACCCTCTGAGCCTCTTCTCTAGCCTTTTCAATTAAGACTTTATTATTTGGTAAGTTATCCAATACAAAATCAGGTAATCCCGACTGCTTATATCCCAAGAGCTGGCCTGGACCTCTAAGTTCCAAGTCTTTTTCCGCGATATAAAAACCATCATTAGATTTTTCTAAAACACTTAGCCTTTTATTTTCTAATCCATTTTTTTCAGAGGTAACTAAATAACAAAATGATTTATGGGATCCTCTCCCAACTCTCCCTCGTAACTGGTGTAATTGAGACAACCCAAATCTTTCTGAATTATAAATAATCATAATTGAAGCATTAGGTACATCAATTCCTACCTCAATAACTGTAGTTGAGACCAATATATTTACTTCATTATTTACAAAAGAATTAATGACATTATTTTTCTCTTCAGAATTTAATTTTCCGTGTAATAGTCCAACTTTATTTTTTAAAAAAATTTCCTCTGATAAATATTTAAAAATCCTTTTTGCAGAACTTAAATTCATTTTTTCAGAATCTTCAATTAATGGCAAAATTACATAAGCTTGCTTCCCATTATCTATCTCATTCTCAACATGTTTAAATAGTTTATTTAACTCTTCTTCTGAAATAATATTTGTTGTTATTGGTACTCTTCCTGGGGGGAGTTCTGTAATCTGACTAATATCTAAATCACCATACAGTGACAAAGCGAGAGTCCTAGGTATAGGAGTAGCTGTCATTGATAACAAATTAGTATTATCTCCTTTATTAAGTAATCGATTTCTTTGTGTAACACCAAACCTATGCTGTTCATCAATAACTACCATCCCTAATGAATTAAAGACAACTTTATCTTCAAATAATGCATGAGTACCTACGAGAATATCTACCATTCCATTTTTTAAATTTGTAAGTATTTCTTTTCTTTTTTTCTCTGGGGTATTACCTGTAAGAAGTTCTACAGAAACTAAAAGTGGGTTTAAGAATTTTATTAAATTCTTATAGTGTTGTAAGGCAAGTACTTCAGTAGGTACCATTAATGCACCTTGTTGATCTTTTTCAAGTTCAATTAAAAGAGATGCTATTGCAATAATAGTTTTACCACTGCCAACATCTCCTTGTAGTAGTCTCGACATCGGTGTTAAATCTGATAAATCATATTTAATTTCATCAAGTACTTTTTCCTGGGATTTTGTTAATTGAAAAGGAACTTTATTTAAAAAATCTTTAAGTAAAAAATTCTTTTTAATAGATTTTTGAATAGTTAATTTTTTATTATTCTTCCTTTTTCTCAATAAAAACTTCATTTGTAATAGAAATAGTTCATCAAATACCAATCGTTTTTTTGACTCAATCAAAGCATTCTGATTTATTGGTAAATGAATATTGATTAAAGAATCACTTTTTGAAACTAAAGATAAGGAATTAAGTTGTTTTTGATTAAGCAGGTCTGGATATTGTTTTGAATAAATAATTACTTTTTTAATTAATTTTATAAAACTTATATTTGATAATGATTCTGATAAAGAATATAAAGGCATAATCTTTCCAGAGAAATTAAAAGATTCTTCATTTTTATTTAAAATTTCTATCTGCGGGTCTACAAAATTTTTCCCATACTCAGATAATTTGACCTTGCCAGATATCGCTAATTTAGTACCTGGAATATATAAGGATTTCTGAGAAGAAAAAAAAGAATAAGATCTAAATCTCTTGCCTAAAAAGAATTTTGTGACTTTTATTGAGGAAGTCTCATCAAATATCACTATATTCATTATTGATAAATTACTATTATTTTGACTCTTATAAATATAAAACTTTTTAATAGTTGCAATACAGGTATATAAATTATCAGGCTTTAAATTAATTATTTTAACTCTATTTGTATAATCTAAATAGGTTCGTGGAAAATAATTAATTATGTCTTTTATCTTATATATACCTAATTCATTTAGCTTATTTTTATTAATCTTACCTATACTTTTTATTAACCCAATATCTGAATTTAAAGATAGATTAAAATCTATGACTTTTGAATAATAACTATCTGTATTTTCATTAATAGAGTTTAAATCAATAGATTTGCTTAATTTAAGTAGACCCTTTCTAGTATCAATTACCAATCTTTTTCTTTGATTGACGTCTAAATCATTATATTCAGAATATTTAATTGAGAATTCACTAAATAATTTGATAAATTCATTAGTTAATTTCAAATTATCTAAATTACTTAATGACTTATTTAAATAATCATTAAAACGTTGTTTTTTACCTAGTAAATTAGTAAATTTATTTTCTGATTCAAGCGTAAGAGATTTTTGAAGGGGCCTTAGCCAATCCTTAATTAAGTTAATATATTCATCATTATTAGTCACATTATCAATAAAATAAATTAAAATTTAAATTTAAATCACTTTGAATTATTTGAGGCAAGTTCCTTATTTTTCCAATAACTTTGCTTTTTATTTAATAATCTAAACCTATTTTTTAGTTCATTTATATTATTTCTACAGATTGAAAGATCTAAATTGTCAAACTCTAATTCAACATTAGTTATATTAAATAAGTCGATATCAGAAGATTTAATACTTTTTGCAGATAACTCATTTGAATTTAAATCATATCTTATAACAAAAGGACTTGGATGTTTTATTAAGTAATTATTTTTTGATAAACAATTGAAGGTATCTTCAGATATATTTGTTTTAATTAATTTTATTTTAAATAATTCGGAATTAACCTTATATGATAGGTTTAACAAAAAATTGCTAAAAGATTTATCAATAAATTCAAAAATATTTAAATTATCACTTGATATAAAAGCATCACTTAGTTGATCTTTTATTTTATCATAATGATTTAATTTCTTATCATTTGTTTCTTCTATTAATTCAAGAACAGCTTTAACTGTATGTTTTTCATCTTCAATCTTTTTAATACTAATTTCTTTAGAAAAAGAATTTAAATAATTACTTTCATCGAAATTTACAGAGGAGATTTCATCTTCACTCAAAGTTTCATAATATTCATATAAATTTAAATTGTTATTGCAATGAAATTCTATGGATTCGTTAGTAATTAATTCATTCTCATGATCAACATTTACTCTTTGATATTCTTTTGATTTCCCTAATTCTTTTAAGACATTTACATTTACTAACTGTTTTATAGGATCACTAATTTCACCTAACTTAAGTTGTTCAATCGTTATTAAAGGAAGTTTAGAATTGATAAGCAACCTAATATTTTTTTTAAAAAATATAATTAAATCCTTTGAATGTAATGCTGTGTCTCTATTAGAAAAGTCAGTATAAATTCCAACTATTCCTTTTTCAGCAGAGGTAAGTATAGATTTTCTTACTATCTTAAAATAAGTCTCATATTCTCTGTAAATATTTTTTATTAATATATTTTTTTGAATTTCAGCCCTCTTGAGCTGAATAGTTACTTCTTTTGAATTTTTACCTTTGATACTATTATTCAAGTTATTTAGTTTGCCTTTAAAGATGCGACTTCATCAGCAAAGTCCATCTCATTTTTTTCAATACCTTCTCCTAATGTATATCTAGTAAAACGTCTAACTTTGATATTTTCACCAATTTTTGCTGCTGCTTGTTTTACAAGGTCCTCAACTGTTAATGCACTATCTTTAATGTAAGGTTGAGAAAGTAAGACTAACTCATTTAGTCTTTTAGCTATTCTTCCCTCAACAATTTTTTCTTTAATATTTTCAGGTTTGCTCGACAAATCATCTCTGCCCATTTCTATTTGTTTTTCTTTGTCTACAATATCTTTAGGTATTTGATCAATAGAAACGTACTCTACATTTGGACAAGCTGCAACTTGCATAGATACATCCTTTAAAAGTGATTGAAATATATCTCCTCTAGCAACGAAATCAGTTTCACAATTTAGTTCTAAAAGAACACCCACCCTTGAACCCGTATGTATATAACTGCCAATAGAACCTTCAGCAGCAATTCGTCCAGATTTCTTCTCTGCACTTGCTATACCTTTCTTCCTTAACCATTCTAAAGCTTTTTCAACATTTCCATCTGTTTCGTTTAAAGCCTTTTTGCAATCCATCATTCCTGCTCCAGTCTTATCTCTAAGATCCTTAACTAGTTTTGCTGTAATGTTTCCCATTTAAAAGATAATGTTTTTGTTTTTATTAAAGTTTGAAAGTAAATTAATTTTTTCTTTGATCGTTAGAACCTTTTCTTCCCTCATTGATTGCATCTGCAAGTCGTCCTAAAATTAGTTGAACAGACCTAACTGCATCATCATTGCATGGAATAGGAACTTCACACAAATCAGGATCACAGTTAGTATCTAACATTGATACCAAAGAAATGTCTAATTTCCTAGCTTCGAGAACAGCATTAGATTCTCTTCTTTGATCTACAAGAACAACTACATCAGGTAATCTTCTCATACCTTTAAGACCACCTAAATACTTCTGTAAGCGTTCTAGTTCTCGTCTCAGAACAGCAGCTTCTTTTTTAGGTCTCATAGCGATTGCACCACTACTTTCCATTCTTTCAAGATCCTTCAATCTTTCTATCCTAGCTTTCATAGTAGTCCAGTTAGTGAGCATACCTCCTAGCCATCTCTGATTTACATAAGCAGCGCCACATCTAACAGCTTCCTGAGCAACAACATCTGATGCTTGCTTCTTGGTACCTACAAAAAGAAACCTTTTTCCACTTTTTGCAGCATTCCTTGTCCACTTATAAGCATTATTCATACACAAAGCAGTTTTAACAAGATCAATAATATGAACACCATTTCTCGCGCAATATATATATTTAGACATTTTGGGATTCCAACGTCTAGTTTGATGCCCAAAATGGGCACCAGCTTCCATCATTTCAGATAGTGATACAACAGCCATGTTTAAATAAGTTTCGGGTTAGCCTCCATCCGACGGGAAATTTAAATGTTTAAATCACCCGAAACAGTCAGATGTGTGGTTTTAAGTTTCACTTATCATAGCAAATAATCTGAATTCCTAAAAGGATAGCTTTTAAGATTAATCATTAAAATCTAAATTAATCTTCTAAGCTCTTTTACATAAATTAAATTCAGTGGGATTCTTACAATCTCAAGAGCAATTCTATTTCTACCTGAATCAACTAGAAATAGTAATAATGGAAATAATCTTTTAATACTTATCAATCCCCCCAGACAAATTATTTGCCAAAGCAAAGTATGAATAGGGGTTAATTGAATCATGAATCTTACTCTTAAATTTGAATGTTTTTTATAAAAGATTAAAGCCATCCTTGCTCTCTCTTTTTCTTGGGATATTAAAGTATCAATCTGCCCGCAATCAAAAGGGGGGTGCCAATGAAATCCAACAGCTTCTGGACATTTAATTAATTTTGTCCCAATTTTTTTTAATCTCTCTCCCAACTCTAGGTCTTCCCACCCGTAGAGGCTAAATGAGGAATCAAATAACCCAACATTTAAAAGTAATTCTTTGGCAATAGCAACATTTCCAGTAGCAAAGTATGCAAAGGAAAAGTCAGTTAGCTTATACATTTCACTTTCGGGATTTATGAAATTAGAAGTATTAATAACTGAACCGTAAGTAAAACATCTTTTGTTATTTTTATTCCAAAATGATAATAGTTTATTAACATGACAAGCTATAAAGTCTTCTAAAACAATAAGATCACTATCAATGAATATGATAATTTCATATTTGGATTTCATTACACCAAGGTTTCTTCCTAAAGCAGGACCACCGTGTTCTTGTTCATATAAGACGACATGAGAAAGAACATCATTATTATTTCTTATCCAGGAAGTTGTGCCATCTGTAGAGCCATCATCAACAACTATTACTTCGTAATTACTGATATTCTTATCTAGAATCTGATTCTCAAGAGCCTTCAGACACTTTATCAATATTTGCTTTCTATTATAAGTGGGAATAACGATACTTACATTCATAACCATATATTATTTATTTGTTAATATACAGAATTTAAAAGATGAAGGATCCAAAGTTATACTAATCAGCTGCTCCGCCATTATTAGCAGTCCCAGTTACATGACTGCCATCCGGTCTGCCATCAGATCTAAGCTTTCTTTTCTTGAATTTTCTAGCATATGCACGATTACGATCAGCCTTTTCTTTTTTTAAATTTCTTCTCTTGGACATAAAAAATTAATTTAACTTTTTACTATCTTAGCTCACTAAGTGCATTAAATATCTTACCGTCTTCCATGTTTAATATCCTGTCCGCCATATCTGAAATTCTTGGATCATGAGTAACCATAAGAACAGAACAATTCTGCTCTTTTGCTAATTTCCGTAAAAGAGAAACTATTTCTCTTCCTGTGACACTATCTAAAGCTGAAGTAGGTTCATCCGCAAGTAGTAGCTTAGGATTTGCAGATAATGCCCTTGCAATTGCAACCCTTTGTTTCTGCCCTCCAGATAATCCACTTGGCAGTTTTTTATGATGATCTTCTAAACCAACCGCAGATAACCACTTCCTTGCTACTTCTCTTCTTTGCAAGTACGTTAAATTTCTAATTAAATCTGCGCCCATCTGAACATTTTGTTCTGCTGTTAAACATCTAAGCAAATTATGTCCCTGAAAAATCATCCCAATATTTCTACGAAGTTTTTGTCTAGTTTTTCTTGAAGCCCCATTTAGTTGATTGTTTAAAACCGTCAAATCCCCGCTTTGGCATGTTCTCAATGCACCAATTAAAGTTAGAAGAGTTGTCTTGCCACATCCAGAGGGTCCTTTTAAAAGAACTAGCTCTCCTTTTTCAATAAAGAAATTTACATTATTAAGTACTTGTTTCTTATTTTCATCTATCCCATAAAAATGACTCAAATTATTTATAGAAACAGTTTTTGAATTTTTGTCATTTTTATTGATGGCTTTAAGCATACAAATAACTCTAGTTAAAATATTTCAGCAGGATCTGCATCGACTAATTTACGCATAGCAATTCCAGCAGAACCCATGCACATAACCAAGATCAAAATAAAAATTAAAATTGTTTTATTTGCATCCATTACTATGGGTAATTTTGTAGAATTTCTGACGATCGAATAAAGTATTTGCCCAGAAAAATAAGCAGGCAAATAGCCAAATAATGCTAATAAAAAGCCTTCTCTAGCTACAACAAAAAACAAAGACTTTAGTCTATACCCCATAGCTAATAAAGTTGCATATTCAGGGAGATGATCAGTAACATCACTATAAAGAATTTGGTACACAACAACGCAACCAACCACAAAGCCCATCAAAGCTCCTAAACTAAATATGAAGCCAATCGCGGTGCTATTTTTCCAATAATTTTTTTCAAATTCTATAAATTGATCTTTTGTTAAAACACGAACATCATTAGGTAAAGACTTATTTAAAATTTTAGATACCAAAAGAGGATTTGCACCACTTCTCAGTTTCACTAAACCGATTTCAATACTTCCTTTTGGATTTCCAGGGAAAAGCCTTAAATATGTTTCTCTACTTGTTATGAGGTTACCATCTGCTCCAAAGGATGGACCTAACTCAACAAGGCCCTCAACTAATACTCTTTTACCAGCAACTTCTGTCTCTACTTTCTTCTCCGAAAGAAACCAATTTTCTATAGGCCCAAATTCTGGTCTTGAAAGTTTATCAAAAAGAACTCTTCCTGGATTTTTAAGTTTATCAGCCTTTCTTGAAAATCCATCATCTAGTAAAAGAGAATCTGAAGGATTGAATCCTAAGGTTAAAATAGATCTTGTTTTTAGATTTTCTGGGTTCCTCCAGAGAAGATAAGTTAAGTTTACTGGAGCAGTTTTTTCAACGTCCTCTAAAGCTAAAGTTTGAATCAATCTTCTTTTTGGAAACCCACTCATACTTATAGAACTTTTTGATCTTGGACTTATCAACACAAGATCAGCATCCAAAAGTTTATGAATAGTTACACTTGTATCAAATAATCCATCTCGAAAGCCTAATTGCATAAACATTAAAATCCCTGCGAAGCTAATTCCTGCAATAGCAACTATTAATCTAAGTGGCTGTCTTGTTAGTAACAACCAAGCTAAAGGGATTTTCCTGAATTTTATGAAAGAAAGATTCATTAAGGCAGAAATTTTGCAATAACTTTCATCCCAGTATAATTTTTAACTAATTTTATAGATTCCGCATTTAGCTTTACAAGAACTTCAATAATACGAGCATCTGCATCACCTGTAGGATCTGTGGATAAGACCTTTCTCTGTTTTACTTGGGGGCTAATTCTTATTACTTCGCCTTTTAGAATTTTTTTAAAGCCTCCATTTTCACTACTTAATTCAACATTTTGCGAAATAAATACTCTATCTATATCAGATTCATAGACTTCTATAAGTGCCTCCATATTCTGACTTGAGCCAATATCAAGTATCCCTTCGTTTTTAGATCTTTCTCCAACTCTCGTATTAACGGCAAGTATATAGCCATCAATTGGGCTTCTAAGTTGAGAATTAAAAAGATCTATCTCAATATTTTTTTTATCCCCAACATTAATTATTTTTTGCTTTTGTAATTTCAACAATTCATCTTTTCTCTGAGAAAGTTGTACCAAAGAGTATACGGAATTTTCAACGGCTAATTCGTATCTTTTAATTTCATCTTCTTTTAATGAAATCTCTAAAATATTAGTTTTGATGAGATTATTCTTTTTTTCAAGATCTGCAACTAATTTCTCCCTATTTTCAAAAACTGCTAGAACTGAACCTTCCTTGACAAAATCTCCCTCATTAACAAAAAGTTCAGACAATCGAGGAGATGATCCAAATTGAGAGATTGGTGCTGCTAATTGCCTAATTTCCCCAGCTGGAGAAAGTTGACCTAATGCTGCAACTGCTTCTATAACAGGAATAAAATCAGAAGTAATTTCTGTATTAAGAGTATTTCTTAATTTATTATTTTGAGAACATGAACTTAATCCCATCGATAATGGTAAAAATATCAAAAAATAAAAGATTAAATTTTTAAAATTATTTATAAACATCAAAAATCAAATAGGACTTTTTTGATATATTCATCAACCCAAATTTTGTCAAAATACTTAAGCAAAACTAAACTTGTTTTTTCATTTTTCATTTGCTGAACACAATAATTTTTTTGATAATGAATTCTTTCTTCAATTATTTCATTATCACAATCAGGATTAGTACTCTGACTTAAATGAATTAAAACAGAAAGATAATCATCAACTATTTTACAAAAAGCATTTTTTTCACTTTCATTTTTTAAAGAAGCAAAAAACACATTTTTAGAGAAAATATCTCCCCAGCCTGGA
The DNA here is from genome assembly GCA_003208695.1 of Prochlorococcus sp. AG-686-P16. GTDB lineage: Bacteria > Cyanobacteriota > Cyanobacteriia > PCC-6307 > Cyanobiaceae > Prochlorococcus_A. The sequence goes on from QCVY01000007.1 coordinate 12,235, forward strand.
ATGTCCCTTTTGGATTTAAAAACGCTTTTATCAATATTAGATAACAACTTATCATATTTTATATTTTGGTACTTGGATGAAGGTGATAAATCAACAATAGCCGCTGAAACTAATTCATTAACTTTAACTAAATCCATCCCAAATATTGGAATATCATACTTTGGATCAGGGAAAAATACACAATGTAGAATCTTTAGACTATTTGAGAATTCAGCCACCTCTATGTGTAACTTTCTAAATCCTTTTGCTTTATGGAATTCATTTTCAATATATAATTCCTTACCTTCTACATTAGAAATTATATTTGAAAGCTTGGGATCTACCTCGATGCAATTAAGGTTTTTAAGCTTAGACCTATGACCTTTTATATTTTGCAATAAATTCAAAATAAATGGATCAATTAATTTAGTTTTGGTTAAAGATTTAGACAACAAGAGTAAAAAGTATCAAAATAAAAAGAAGGTCAAAAAATTTCAATGAACGTAGGAGAAATTAATTACTACAACTATTCAAACAAACCTAAATGCGTTTTTGTGGAAAATAAAGAATTACCTCTCGTAAGCATAGATTTTTGGTTTAAAGCAGGATCTGTATTTGAGGAATCAGATAAAAATGGGACGGCTCATTTTTTGGAACATATGATTTTTAAGGGGAGTAATAAAATAATGCCGGGAGAATTTGATCATAAAATCGAATCTCTTGGTGGTATTAGCAATGCTTCAACTGGATATGATGATTCACACTACTACGTTTTAATACCCAAAATCAACTTTAAAGAATCACTTGCTCTTTTGACAAATATTGTTTTATCGCCAAGCATTAATCTCCATGAATTTGAAAAAGAGAAAAGTGTTGTTATTGATGAAATAAAACAGCAAAATGACCAGCCTGATGAAAAGCTTTTTAATTATTTTCTGAGCAGAATATGGAAGGATAAAAATTACGGCAAAACAATTCTAGGTACTGAAAATGATGTCCAATCATTAAAGATAGGAGATCTAGAAAAATTCCACAAAAAATTTTATAACAAGAACAATATTTCGATTGCAATTGCTGGAAATCTATCTAAGAAAACTTTTGAAGAATATTACGAAAACAACTTTTCTTATCTAAATCAAGGTGAAACATCTGATATAGAAAATAATAATGAATTAATTGCAAACCCAAATATTGAGAGAGAAGAAATTTATTTTAATGATATTGAATTTTCTAGAATATTTATGGCATGGAGTATACCCAGCCTAAAGAATCAAAGAATAAATATCGGACTTGAAATTTTAGCATCTATACTTTCTGTTGGAAGAAATAGCAGATTAGTAAAAGTTTTAAAAGAAGAAAAGAACCTAGTTCAGTCAATATATGTCGATGTAAATGGTGGGGAATTAGGTGGGTTATTAATAATAGAAGCTTGCTGCGATGAAATGAATTTAAAAAATGTAGAAGAAGAAATTAATAAATCAATTCAAGAAATTATAAGTTTTAAAAACTTAACTCAAAATGAGTTAAGAAAAGCAATTAATATTGTTAAAAGCAATTACATTTATAATCTAGAAACATCAACACAATTGACTTCATTTTTTGGAAATGAACTTTTATGGGGTAGAAAAAATCCAATAGAAGATTTCAATAACCATTTGGAATACTGGAATAATATAAATAATTTTAAAGAAATAATGAATATTTTATCAAGAAATAAATTCACTTTTATCGCATCAAAAAGTAAATGATACAAAAATATTTTCAAAAGAAAGATAGAAGAAATTTTTCAATTGCGATGATTTGGATAAATGGTGGAAGTAGTATGGACGTTGAAAATAAAAAAGGGATTAATCAAATTCTTTGCTCATTGTTAAGTAGAGGATGTAAAGATTTTGAAAATTTAGCTTTTTCGGAGTATCTAGATTCTCATGGGGCAGAATTAAATCTTGAGACATTAGAGGATGGTACTTTGATAAGTCTTAAATCATTAGATGAGTATTTTTACAAACTTTTCCCTTTACTGGATTTGATAATTAATAAACCATCACTTCCATACAGGCAATTCCAAAATGTAAAGAAATCATCTATTAATACTTTAAAAAAAGATAAGGAAAATCCTTTTAATATTACTTTTGAAAAATGGCGAAAAATTGTATATTTAAAACATTCCTACGCTTATAATTCTTCTGGATATGAAGAAGATATTTCAAAAATTACCCATGATGATGTTTTATCTGAATATGAGAATTTCAAAAACAGAAATAAGTATCTAATTTCTAATAATTTAATAATCAAAAGTAAAAGTTTTGATTTATTTAGCCATAATATTAGCAAAAATAAATTTATTTCTAATCACGTAGATTGCCAAAATAATGACCAAGATCGGAATATTTTCAATAGGTATGTAAGTACACATAAGAAGTCAAATCAAATAATTTTAATGTTAGGCAACCAAACGTGTCCTATATCTAGTCATGAATACTTACCTTTAAAAATTTTAGAATCACATCTCTCATATGGTATGAGCTCTGTGTTATTCAAATTATTCAGAGAAAAAAATGGTTTAACATATGAAGTTGGGGTCCATAATCCTTTTAGAATACAAAATTCTCCTTTTTTAATTTACCTTTCTGTCTCAAATAAAAATGCACTTTTAGCTTTTGAAATTCTATCTGAATTATGGAGAAAATTATTATCTTCGTTAATTGTTGATAAGGAAATTTTTTTAGCGAAAATTAAATTAGAAAGTTCTACTCTCATCTCTAATCAAACATTAGATGAGATTTTTCAGAGAAAAATTCGATTTATTGGATATGATTTAGGCCAGGATTTTAATGTTCTTAGTGGAATTAGCGATATAAATTCTGAAGATATATTAAAAGTAACTAGAAAATATTTATCAAAACCTTTTTTGAGTATTTACGGAGAGAGGAAAATATGTGAAGAAATTAAGAAACTTTGGATAAAAGATTTTTAAATTTTTGTTTTTTCAATCTTGTCAGTATCAATTAAGAAAGATCCTCTTCTAAATTTTATTTCAACAGTATCAGGTGATTTCAGGGAAATTATTTCTCCAACTTCGTCAATAGCTACTAAGTCAGGCGGCCTAAGCATAGGCATATTGTCAGAAGTTTTAAGATAAGACAAGGGATTTTTCAATTTGACTTTATCTTGGATATTGAATTCCATAATGGTTTGAGGGATGTGAATAAAATCTACTATAAAAAATAAGTGAGATAAATTACAACGAAATGGTTTATTTCATTCTAGAATTATAAAAATTTATATGTGAAATAAATTAATGAATCAAAAATTAAAAACAATAATCTTATGGGCTCTCCCTATTATTTTGGTTATTGCTCTTTCATATCAATTCCTTTCTACGAGTAATGTTGATTCATTAAAATCTAATGGTACGACAATAGCTCCCAAAAATTCAGCAGTATCGAGAGTTAGTTATGGGAGATTTTTAGATTATATAAAGTCTGGAAGAGTTACTTCAGTTGATATTTTTGATGGAGGTAGAAATGCTGTTATTGAAACTGTTGATTCAGATTTAGACAATAAAGTACAAAGATTAAGAGTTGATTTACCAGGGCTCACTCCTGAATTAATAAGCAACCTTAAAAATGAAGGAATAAGTTTTGATGTTCACCCTGTTAAAACGGCACCACCAGCTTTAGGAATTCTGGGAAACCTTCTTTTCCCTGCAATTTTGATAGGAGGTTTAATTCTTTTGGCTAGAAGATCGAATGGTATGCCTGGAGGTCCAGGACAAGCCATGCAATTTGGGAAATCAAAAGCTAAATTCGCTATGAACGCAGATACTGGAGTGGTATTTGACGATGTCGCAGGAGTTAATGAGGCGAAAGAGGATCTTGAAGAAGTAGTTACATTTTTAAAAAAACCAGAAAAGTTTACTTCTGTCGGTGCACGTATACCAAAAGGGGTTTTACTCGTAGGTCCTCCAGGAACGGGGAAAACACTCTTAGCTAAAGCAATTGCAGGAGAGGCAGGTGTCCCATTCTTCTCGCTTGCAGGTTCGGAATTTGTTGAAATGTTCGTTGGAGTAGGAGCCAGTAGAGTTAGAGATCTCTTCAAGAAAGCTAAAGAGAATAGTCCATGCATAATATTTATCGATGAAATTGATGCAGTAGGTCGGCAAAGAGGTGCTGGCATCGGGGGTGGTAATGATGAAAGAGAGCAAACTCTTAACCAACTCTTAACTGAAATGGATGGATTTGAAGGGAATAGTGGAATTATCATTATTGCAGCAACAAACCGTCCAGATGTTTTAGATTCAGCTTTAATGAGGCCAGGAAGATTCGACAGACAGGTCACTGTTGATGCTCCTGATATCAAAGGAAGATTATCAATCCTTGAAGTTCACTCAAAAAATAAGACTCTTCAGAAAGACTTAACCCTAGAAAGTATTGCAAGAAGGACTCCAGGTTTTACTGGTGCAGATTTAGCGAATCTTCTAAATGAAGCAGCAATCTTAACTGCTAGAAGAAGAAAAAATTCAATAAGCATTTTAGAAATAGATGATTCAGTAGATAGAATTGTTGCAGGAATGGAAGGCTCTCCATTAACAGATGGGAGAAGCAAAAGATTAATTGCCTATCACGAAGTTGGACATGCAATTATAGGTACCTTAGTAAAAGCTCATGATCCAGTTCAGAAAGTAACTGTAATTCCAAGAGGCCAAGCTAAAGGATTAACCTGGTTTACTCCAGACGATGATCAATCTCTTATAAGTAGAGCAAATTTAAAGGCTAGAATTATGGGTGCTCTTGGAGGAAGAGCGGCTGAAGATGTTGTTTTTGGTGAAGGTGAAATAACAACTGGAGCTGGAGGAGATTTTCAACAAGTGGCATCAATGGCAAGACAAATGGTTACAAGATTTGGGATGAGTAATTTAGGACCAATTGCTCTTGAAGGTGGAAATCAAGAAGTTTTTGTGGGGAGAGATTTAATGACTAGAAGTGAAGTTTCTGACTCTATTTCTAAACAAATTGATGAAAGCGTAAGAGTAATGGTTAAAGATTGTTATAAGCAAACTTATTCAATAATTAGTAAGAATAGAGAGGCAATGGACAAATTAGTAGATCTTTTAATAGAAAAAGAAACTTTAGATGGTGAAGAGTTTGTAAAAATACTTTCTGAATTTACACCAATTCCTGAAAAAGAAAGAAGTCCACAAATACTTAGTTAAGTATTCCTTATTGGTTTTTTATCTAAAACTAAATCTATTAAACCGTAATCTACTGCTTCTTGGGGGGACATATAAAAATCCCTATCGGTATCTTCTTTAATAGTTTCAAGTACCTTGCCAGTTCTTTCAGATAATTCAATGTTTAAACGTTCCTTTAAGTATAAAATTTCATCAGCTTGAATTCTTATATCGCTAGCTTGACCCCTAGCTCCCCCGAGTGGTTGATGAATCATTATTCTTGAATGTCTTAAGCTACTTCTTTTACCTTTAGTTCCTGCTGCAAGTAAAAAGGCTCCCATACTAGCTGCTAGTCCAACACAAACAGTATGTATATCAGGCTTTACATGTTGCATAGTATCAAAAATACCTAAACCGTCATAAACCGACCCTCCAGGAGAATTTATATACATATAAATATCTTTTTCAGGATCTTCGGCTTCGAGAAAAAGTAATTGAGCAACGATTCTATTTGCAGTATCACTTGTGACCTGTTCTCCTAAGAATATTATCCTCTCTCTTAAAAGTCTTGAGTAAATATCAAATACTCTTTCACTCCCACCGGATTCTTCTAAGACTAAAGGAATCATAATAATATTTATCTGTTTATTTGATCTTAACGATATTGAGTCAACATACGCTATGGTTATTAAGGTTTACATATAAAAAAGTGAAAGTAAAATTGACTGTCTCAGATAGCAAAAAAGTATTTCATGAACAATTCCCTTACGTAATTTCAGGTTTATATAAAAGAATAGTGGATGAAATGCTTGTTGAACTAAATCTTTTAAATCACCAAAATGACTTCATGCAAGATGATTTGTTTTGTGTTGGTCTTACAGAAACATTCAAAGAATTAACGAAAGGTTATAAACCAGATGAACATTTAATGCTTCTTTTTGAATCATTATGTAATTCCTGCAATTTTGAACCTAAAAAAATAGAAGAAATTTCTAAGAAAACACTTGAAGAATTCAAAGAAAAGTCCTTAAAAGAAATTTCTATTTTATTAAGTGAAAAATCCACTTCAAACCTATACTCGTCAAGGATGTTGAATTTAGGAATTTATTTAATTATTTCTAATGCTAATGATTTTAAGGATATCAAGGATTCTGAAAAAAATAAAACAATTTCAGATATCTTCAATAAATTAAATTTATCATTTAATAAAGCCGAAAAGGATATAGGTATTTATAAAAGTATCCTTATAAGAATGGAACAAGCAAAAGAACTTCTTCAAGAAGCAAAAATAAAAGCTAATAAAGAAAAGAACAAATAATTTTTAAATTAAGAAACTATTTGTCAATTCTTCTCTTATCTTTCCAAGAGATATAAGAAATATAAATTACTGCGATAGTAATTAGGCTCAATAAAGTAAAAGATGCAAAAATAAGAAACTTACTTAAGTAAACTTCATAGTTAAATGACGAAAAATCATATATCAATAGAACCGTCACCATTTCTTCCCCAAACAACCATTGCTATTGAAAAAGTAAAAATTGCGGCTAAAGCAGCCCAACCTATTTGAAAAATCATCATAATTGAATTATTAAACTAAATATAACAGAACATCCAAAAAATTTTTCTATTCAACCATTTTTCAAATAAAAATTCATTTCTCAGAATTACTTATTATTAAATACAATACTTATAAAGGCAAATAACCTTGGGAAGAGTTGTTTTAAATCACAGTACTCATGTAGAAGGATTGATTCCAGTTCTAAAAAAACTAGCCTTAAACATAAGAATTAAAACTATTACACCAGCAATAATATCAAGAGTTAGAGGGAGATCATCTAACTTAGTTATAAGAATTTCTGTAAAGACAATTAACGGCTATAAAGCAATTGCTAGAAAGGGGAAAACCGCTCAAGAAGTATTTATTTCAACCGACTTAAGTAAAGATGAATTAAAAAAGCTTTTAGACTTTTGTAATTATGGTTAATGTTTAAAATAAGATTTAGTCTTCCTTTAAAATAAAAAAATTTATGATGAAATTATTTTTCAGTCCTTTATTATTTTGTTTTATTGTATTTTTAATTGAGAATAGTGCATATTCACTTTCTGATTATCGAATTAAAGAAATCTGTCAAAAAAAGCCAAAAAGATCTATTTGTATACAAAATTTAAAATTTAAAAAGTTAAATTTATTAAAAGGGAATAAAATTGAAATTCCTGTAATACCTTTCAAAAGGTAAATCTATTTTATATTTCAAACTCTGATTCAAAAGTTGAAAAAGCTAAATCGTATTCAGCAATCAATTTATCAGAATTATCATTAAAGCCAATTAATTCATAGTCATTTTTTAATTGATCATAAGAATAAACAACATTATTAAAAGCGCTCATATATTCTTTTTGAATATCCTCATCGTCAATATCATAAATTTTAGCTAAAACTAATTCCACCTTTTTTTTTGAAGTATAAATCTTTTTCTCGAAATCTTTATTTAACTTTCTTCTTTTTTTAGGCATTATGAATTTATATATTTTAATTACCAATTCACAATAATCAAAATCATGTATAAATGAAATTAAAACTTCAAAAATAAAAATATAGTTTTCAAATCAAAATAAAACCACTATATTCCAAATAAGCTATTTGATGATATGGAGAAAAAAGAATCAAAAAAGGTTAACGGTATAAAAAATCAAACCTTTGAAAGTAAAAAATTAAAATCTCCAACAAATTCAAGTGATAAAAGAAAGAGATCTTTACCTTGGTGGGTCGAATTATTATTTGTTCAAATTGGATTACCAGATAAATGGCTTATTAAATTATTAAAGTCAAAGAAAAAATATACAGAATTACTTAAAAATGACAAAAAATTAATAGTAACATTTATCTCCGTGATAGCTGGTCTCACTTATTTGTATCCAGTAGTTAAATATTCTAAAAATAGATTAGATTGCGAAAAAAATGCTCAAAATTACATTACAGACAATAAAAAACTAATAAATATAAATAGAAACCAATTAAAAATGTTATCAACTAATTTTTGTAATGGGGGCGACGAAATATATGAAATTAAAAATTTTGAAGATTAAACTAATTATTTATTTCCAAATAATAGTACTAAAAACTTATTAAATTTTATAGATTATATTCTATTGAGATTTAAATTCTAATTATTAATTCCATGACTGATGTTAGACAAAAAAAAGAAAATGTTAAGATACATTTAAACGATCTTAGAAAAAATTTAAAAAGAATGCATCTCACCGTTACTGAAGAGTTATTATTACCACAACCAGATGAGGTTAAAATCCTAATGTATAAAATGGATCAGTTATTAAAAGTAATCGAATCAAAATAAACTATAATCCGAAAGAAATACATATTTTCCAAAAATTGACTTTAGATGAAAAATTCTATAAAACTTACTCAATTATTTTTACTTTTAGTTTTTTTAACTTCATGCAAATCAACAGCTAATAAAGAAGAGTTAATAAAAGATTCTGAAGACCAGAAGAGTAAGCAAATAAAAGCAACAAAAAGGAAGATGGAAGTAAGATATTCCTGTGGTGAAGATGGCATTTCAGAATTTCTCAATAATGGATGGATTATTTCTGAAGAATATATAGAAGAAAAAATATGTACCTGGAAATCATTTCCTGCGACTAAAGATTGCGATATGGAAAAAGAAAAAGGTTGTAAAATAACAACTCCTGATAAGATAGGTAAAGAAAAAATTTATTTATTAGAAAAATAGTTAAAAATCATGCCTAACAAGAAAGAATATTTGTTAGAAGTCATATTTGACAAATTAAAACAAACCTCTAATAAAATTAATTTAGAAAAGAAAGAGTTTACTGAATTTATTAATTTCCTTATAAATAATAATTAATAGTAAATAACTACAAATTCAAATTTTGTTAAGGTAATATAATTACCAATATTAAAGAGATAGTATTAAATGTATAACTTTTCAACATTAACTACGATATTAATAAGTATTTTCGTTATTAGCCTATATTTTTTATTTAAAGTAACTTCTAAAGCAAAAGATTAAATTGGTTAATTTCAAAACTTAATCTTTTAATAATCGGTTCATACCTTAGTAATAAAATTGATTGATAATCCACGCAATCATTCAACCACTCTTTGTATTCTTTCAAAATACATTTTTGATCCTTTTTTATAATAATTTAAATCTTTTTTTTGGAATTATCAATTGCTAAAGTCTTGTACAATTTATAATCTAAAGAATCTTTCTTCATAAAATAAATTCATCTTTTTTATATTAATAAGTTATAGATACATTTTTGTATTACAAAAGACAATAATAAGTATTCATTCAATAAAAGTATCAAACAATACTGAACTATTCTTATTATGTTTATAATAATAAAATTTTAAAGATTATGTCCTACGAAGCGGGTAGTAAAGAATGTAGACATTTGATTGAGGCTAAAGAAAGTCTATTATTAGCGATGGAATCCCTAAGTAACATCAGCTCAACAGATATCTTACAAATACAAATAAAAGAAATTTATAATAAGTTAGAGGGGTTACATGACAAACGAAAAAAAATAGAATTAAACTCTTAATAGATCAAAAAAATATGATAGTTGAGAACTAGAAATTTTCGAATTCGTTCTTAACCTTCTTTTTTCTTTTATCAGACAACAATTCATAAAGCGCATCTAGTTGGGCATAAACTTCTTTGGCTTCGCTAAGATCTGGCAATAAATCATCCTTTATAAGCATTTGATGCATCTCTCT
>QCVY01000008.1 GCA_003208695.1 Prochlorococcus sp. AG-686-P16
TATTTGTTCGTTGGATTCACTAGGATTACTTATAAAAATAAGAATTAATGCCGTCGAAAAACATAATAAAGGCCTAATAATCGAAATTTTTATATTACCCAAAGCTGTTTGACAATCCTTTTCTATTTGCAAAACTGCTCCTAGGAAGTAAAAGGTAATATTTTTAATTTTTACTCCTTGATTTAAGGAAACAAAAGTATGCAAGACCTCATGGAATATAATCGTGCTTAATAAAAAAAAAGAAGTAAAGAAACCAATTAACCAAGATTCCTTGATATCGTAAATTTCGCCAGAAGTTAAATTAACTTGATTAGAAATACTCCATGAAAATAAAAAAAGGATTGCAAACCAGTAAGGATGAACTTTAAAGGGAATTCCCCATATTTTAAAAATTTGCAAACTCCTCAAAAATAATCTCCGTTATATTTATAAATAATATTAAGTCTACCTATAAGATAAAGATATGCTTGAGACCAAAACCTTAGTTAAAATTTGCGGAATAACGTCAGTTGAACAAGCTATTCAAGTAGCCAAATTAGGAACTAATGCAATAGGTCTCATTTCAGTGGATGAATCACCAAGATATATTTCCCCAGAAAAGAGAAAAGAAATCTTCAAAAGTTTAAAAGATTTGTATCCAAACATTGATAGGGTTTCAGTTGTAAAAGATATTCCTATTGATTCAATTATTAAAAGTTTTTTAGGAGAACCAAACGAAACCATAATTCAACTTCATGGAGATGAGGATATTGATTATTGTCAAAAATTAAAACAATTAATTCCAAATATTGGCTTATGGAAAGCTTTCAGAATAAGAAATAAAAAAGATCTTGATAAGATTAAACCTTATGAAAACTTTATTGATGCAATACTTTTGGATTCATGGAATAAAGAAACATATGGTGGCTCGGGGAAAAGAATAAAACAAACATATTTAGAAGATTTAAGTTTCAGCAAACCTTGGTGGATTGCTGGAGGCGTTTCTACAGAATGGATTGGCGAGATATTAAAAAATATAAAACCAAATGGTATTGATATTTCAAGTAGTATTGAAATCTCTCCAGGAATAAAAGATCTAGAGAAAACAAAACAGATTATAAAAAAAATCAAGAAATAATATTTTTACTTACTGAATTTGAAAGATATTTTAAAAATTATATCTTCAGATAATTTAATAACAAGATAACCCATTAGGTTGTTGTTTTACTAGCTCAAAAAATTCCTGTTTTAGGCTTATATCATGCCTAAAGTCTCCCCTGACAATAGAATTTATCATACTGGTATTAGGTTCCTTGACTCCCCTCCAACACATACAATAATGCTTAGCTTTAACAAGAATTGCTAAACCTTTTGGTTCACATAATCGTTCAATCTCATCAGCAAGAATCATCACTGCTTCCTCTTGAATATGTGGTCGAGAAAAGACCCAATCAGCTACTCTAGAAAACTTTGAAATTCCAATAACTTTATCTCCAGGCTTAATACCAATCCAGCAATCTCCAATAATAGGAACCATATGATGAGAACAAGCAGAACGAACACTTATTGGCCCTAGAGTATATATTTCATCTAATTTCTTAGCATTAGGAAAGTCTGTAACATTAGGTCTTTCGTGATACCTACCTTTAAAAACTTCTCTCAAATACATTTTTGCAACTCTTTCAGCAGTCTCTTGAGAATTATGATCATTCTCAATATCAATGACTAAAGACTTTAATAAATCTCTAACTTTAGAAGCTACCTCTTTTTGTAGAATATCAAGTTCTCCAGGATTTATGAACTCAGAAATATTATCATTAGCATGGAATCTTTTTTTTTGAAGTTTGATTCTATCTCTAATTATTTCAGAAACTAATTTATTGCTAATTTGGTCACCAAGATTTTTCTTAAGATTATCGTTAGGTAATGTAGAAGTCATAGAATGGTTATCAGAAAATAGTCTGCAAACTTAATTACTGTATCTACTCAAAGTTATATTGCTTGTTCACTATATCACATTTGAATGTTTTTAAGAGGATTTAGACCATAAAAAGAATACCTTAAAAATGTTAAAAATCTAAAATATTAAGTTTAAAAAGCACCTCCTGCAGGCATAAGAGTTAAGTCTTCAATTAATTGTGAGTCTGGTTGTTCAGCAATATATAAAATAGTATTTGAGACCTTAGTTGAAGAAAGCATAAAGGTTCTATCGAAATCTGATTTTATTGATTCCGAGTCCCAAAGGGGGGTATTAACTGAACCTAAAGTAATTGTGCAAGCTCTGATCGAGTTAGATCTCTCTTCTTCTCTAAGACACTTTGTAAACATGGCCAGGGCAGATTTTGATACACAATAAGCGCCCCACTGAGGAAAAGCATTGTAAGAGGCATGACTACTAACATTAATAATCAAGCCACCATTTTTTCTCATTTGGGGGACAATTAAACTACATATCTGAAAAACACTTGTGAGGTTAATTTGAATTATTTCTTGCCATTTTGTTAAAGGCATTTCAACTAGATTTCCATTAAAAGCACATCCAGCATTATTTATTAACACGGAAGGACAACCATATTTTTTTATTGATTCATTAATAGAATTATCTATTTCATTTACACTAGATAAATCGCACTCTACAAGATTAATTGTTGACCCGGTATTTGATAGCTCCTCTCTTAGTATTTTCAACATCTCTAAATCTCTTGCGAGTAAAATTAAATCCCAACCAGCCTTTGCGAAAGTTACTGCTGTAGCTCTCCCAATACCTTTAGTGGCTCCTGTAATGTATGCTAATTTCAATTTATTCTGTTAATTGAGGTAATTCCTCCTCAATTTCTTCAATATTATTTGATTCAATAAATTTCCCCAAAACCCTAAATTTTGAATATCTTTGTTCTAAAAGTTCCTCTTTACTCAACTCCAACAATTCATTAAGATGCTTTTCGATAGCTCCTTTTAGAGTATTTCCAGCATCTATTGGAGCCCAATTATTACCACCTGCAGGTTCTGATAAAACTTCATCTATCACACCTAATTCAAGAAGATCTTTTCCAGTTATTTTTAACGCTGTTGCGGCTTCAGAAGCTTTTGCAGCATCTCTCCAAAGAATTGAAGCGCAAGCTTCGGGACTGGCAACAGTATAAACACTATGTTCAAACATCAATAGCCTGTCAGCCACTCCAATTCCAAGAGCTCCTCCAGACCCTCCTTCTCCTATAATGGTAGCAATTATTGGGACTTGAAAACCAAACATTTCTCTAAGGTTTCTAGCTATAGCTTCACCTTGGCCTTGTTCTTCTGCAGAGAGGCCCGCATATGCGCCAGGAGTATCAATAAAAGTAAGAATAGGCAATGAAAATCTATCAGCATGCTGCATTAACCTTAAAGCTTTTCTGTATCCTCCCGGTTTTGCCATTCCAAAGTTTCTAACTACATTTTCCTTAGTATCTCTTCCTTTTTGATGACCCAATAAAAGAACAGATTGATTATTTATAGAACCTAAACCTCCAATTAAAGCCATATCATCTCCTCCATTTCTATCTCCATGTAATTCAGTCCAATCATCACAAAACATTTGAATAAAATCCAAAGTACTTGGTCTTTGTGGATGTCTGGCTACTTGTATTTTCTGAGCAGGAGTTAGAGATCTAAAAATTTCCTCTCTTCTTCTTGTGGCAAGTGTTTCTAGTTGTAGTAACTGTTGACTAACATCAACTTCTGAATCTCTTGCTAATTCTCTAATTTGCTCTATTTGCTTCTCAAGCTCTACAAGAGGTTTTTCAAAATCAAGAAGATAACGTCTTGGCATAATTCAAACTGCTAGTACTTTTGGATGCTTATCTAGGCCAATTGCAGAGAAGCCATGCTTTACAGAAGCCGATCCAATAAACTCCATTTTCTCGAGAGAAATATTATTTCTTCCCCAGCTAAAGTTTGTATGACATTTTTCAAATTCTAAAATCATAGCTTCTGCAAAACATGCAAACATTTCTCTCTGGGGATTTTGCATTTCCGCTAGTTCCATCATATTCCAACCTATATCATTGAAGAAACTTACTATACCTCCTTTCACAACATGTATATTATTACCTTGAAATTTTTCATCTAGGTTCTTTGGATACCCTCCATCAATCATTAAACATGGCTGTTTAAGATTATTAGCATCGATTTCCATGGTCTTTGGCATACTCGCTACCCATACAACAATATCTGCTTCAGGTAATGCTTCTTCTAAAGTTTTTATAGTTCCACCATCTAATTCCTTTTGCAAAGAATCCAAAGGTTCCTTTTGCCTAGCTACCATAAGAAGTTCCCCAATACCTGTTTTATTAATTAACCATCGACAAACAGCACTGCCTATATCACCCGTAGCTCCAACTACAGCAACTGTCGCATTTTTAAGGTTAATACCTATTTTTGGAGCATTCATCTCTAATTGCCTGCAAATAACCCACGCAGTATGAGTATTCCCAGTTGTAAATCTTTCCCACTCTAGTGAGGTATTCCTAATCTGCTTATGTTGAAGGAGATTAAAATTCTCAAAGATAATAGAGGTGAACCCTCCTAAAGCGGTAATATTAATACCTTTTTTTTGAGCCAACTCCATTGCATTTAATACTTTTCTTCTTGCCGTTTTAAATCTTGAAAGCATTTCAGGAACGAAACATGAATCAATATAAGAACCTTCAATTGATATACCCGTAGCACTTTTAACCTCTACATTTTCAACTAGTTGAGGTGGAGCTGTACACCAAACATCTAAATCACCATCGGCAATATGATCAAAGCCCAATAATGAAGCCTTTCTTTTTGCATCTTCAAAACTAGTTGAATGACCTATTAGCCCAAACATTAATTACCTTATTAATGGAATCTATATATTGATATGAACAATAGCACAAAGCTATTAACTAAATAAATAAAAATTATTTTTGAGTCGACTAATTAAATTTATAAATAAATTAAACGATAGCTGCCATTGCCATTCTTGCAATTTCTCTATTATCTAAACCTATTTCAAGAAGTGTATCCTGATAGGCAATCATGAATTCTTCCATTAATTCTTCCCTATCCATAGCTAGTACTGAAGCGTCTTCAGCAACTTGATCTAACATTTTCTTAATTAATGGAAGATTAACCTTATTCGCTTCCATTAGCTCTTGTTTACAATTCGCTAAATTTTCTTTTAGCCATTCTTGTCCATAATTTAAATGAAGATATTCATCTTTAACAACACCTTGGGTAATTTTTTTCGCAAAAGGATCAGCAACTCTTATGTAAACATGATATGCAGAGATAGCAAAAGCTTCAATTAAAATTGCCTGTATTAAGAGGCATGTAGTTGTCTTGCCATTCGATAAGGCAACTTGAAAATTACCATGTAATTTGGAAAAGAATTCTTTAGCAAAAATCATGTCAGCTTGAACACCTAGATTTCTGCCACATGCTGTAAAGCCTCTTTTGTGCTTAAGCTCCATTTTCGCTAATTTAGTTAATTCTTCTAATTCGTTAGGAATTAATGTTGCTAAGGAAATGTAATTATCATGAGCCTCTTGTTCACCTTCAATAACTATTGCATTTATTCTACTGTAAGCATCCTTGTAAGAATCAGTAGTAAAGTCCGGTAAATCAATAGAATTTTCATCGATTGAATTTTCTATACTAGTTTTTTTATTAGATTCGAGTGTTTGCATGTCAGTAATCTTTAGCTCATTATGCCTAAGTTTTACATAATTATAGTGAGTTTATTTAAATATGATGAAAATAGTTTCAATTGTTAAACGATATTATTAAATTAATGGAGATTATTTACCTTGAATTAGGCCAATCTGATTTCATAAGATTCATAATTAATTTAAACCAGTGATTGACTAATAAGCTCTTTAAACTATTTCCTAGCTCTTTATTTGAACCTTTACTATCCCCTACAACTCCAGATTTACTTAAATCTTCTGTAAACCAAGCAGTTGGAGCATTTCCCTCCAAACTCCAACCATCTGGAATTTGCGTTTCTATACCTTCACAAGGTCTTTCATCTCCCACAAGTTCAGATTTTAAAGCCATCATCAAACTAGTTTCGGCTAAGGATGCATGTAATCCATTCTCAATTTCATTATTTGTTAACAGTTCGCTTAACCCATCAACTCCTTTCCATAAAAAGCAAGGAAAAATTGAAAGTTTGGGAGCTAAACTTCTTAATTCTCTTGCTGCGGTATTAAGTAAAGAAATTTGACCTCCATGCGCATTTATTAATATCAATCTTTTAAACCCCATATCCGCTAATTGAACTCCAACTTCCTTTATCAATAAGGTTATTAAATTCGAAGAAAGAGATATAGTTCCATCAAATCCCTTATGTTCTGGAGAAAAACCTATATATTGAGTTGGAAGTTTTTTTATAGGGGTGTCAGATGGAATTAATTTAAAAACTTCGCGAATGATCTCATCAGCAAAAATACTATCTGTAGCCAAAGGTAAATGAGGGCCATGTTGTTCTACCGCTCCAAATGGCCAGATAATTGTTGATCTTATATCTTTTGAAATATTTTTTACTTCAGGCCATGATAAATACTCAAATTCGCTAGGTATTGATTTAAAGTTCATTATTTTTAATTGTGAGTACTAACATTTAAGATAAGTTAATATTAAATTACTCTTATTTTACCTATGAAGGGAGTTAGTGATAAAGATGCCCAAAATAATAAGAAGATTATGGGCGACAAAAACAATGTTAAGAAGCCTCTTCAGGTTCTTCACATAAGCAAAAAAGATACTCATATTAAAAAGGAAGAAGTAGTTGATGACAATCAAAGTCCTTCAAAAGAAATCAAAACAGACATCAAAGCCGTAAAGCCTCAGATTATTGAAGCCCCAATAAATGAAGGGAAAAAAAGTAATTCTAATAATATTAACTTTGACAATGTAAGTTATAAGGAGTTAGAAAAACCTTTAAATTTACAACATGAAGATCAAGATTTCATCATAGAAAGAAAAGTTGATGAGTTTGATTTTGACGAGAGTGCTTTTTTAGAAGCGTTAAACGAAAATGAGCCTATAGGTGCAACAGGAGAGACAATTAAGGGAAAAGTAATAGCATTAGAAAGTGATGGTTTGTATATAGACATTGGTGGTAAAGCTCCTGGATTCATGCCAAAAAAAGAATGTGGATTAGGAGTGATTACCAATTTCAAAGAAAAATTTTCCATTGGTTTAGAAATGGAAGTTTTAGTGATAAAAGAACAAAATGCTGATGGTATGGTCACAGTAAGTGCTCGAGCATTAATTCTTAGGCAAAGTTGGGAAAAAGTTGCAAGTTCTGCAAAAAATGGAGAATTAACTCAAGTTACAATAAATGGTTTTAATAGAGGAGGACTGACTTGTGATGTTGATGGCTTAAGAGGCTTTATTCCACGTTCTCAACTTGAAGATGGTCAAGATTATCAATCTTTAGTAAGTAAAAATTTAAAAGTTGCATTTTTAGAAGTAAATCCAGAGAAACGGAAACTTGTTTTATCAGAAAAGAAAGCACTATTAGTTTCTAAATTTGCAGATCTAAAATTAGGACAATTAATTGAGGGTGAGGTTTTAGCTATAAAACCATATGGCTTCTTTGTTGAGTTAGGAGGGGCAAGCGGGCTTCTTCATCAATCTTCAATAACAAATGGATCTATACGAAATTTAAGAGAAATCTTTGTGGAGGGTGAAATTATAAAGGCATTAATAACAGAGATTGATCTAGAGAGAGGAAGAATTGGTTTAAATACAGCATTATTAGAAAACTCTCCCGGAGAATTAATCATTGATAAAGAAAAAGTTATGATTGAAGCCTCTGAAAGATCTCTTAAAACTAAGACACTTTTCGATGAAAAAGTTTTAGAAAAATGACCATCAATGAAAAAATTTTTTCGAATAAAGACCTTAAAATATCAGATTGGGAGTTGGACTTTTATTCAAGGCCAATTATCGAAAAAAATGGTAAAAAAAGATGGGAATTAATTATTTCATCTTCAAAAAACTTTGAAACAGAGAAAATATTTTTGTGGAATAAAATATGTCCTGCAAATGAAGTTAATTCAATATGGCTTACAAAAGCTTTAAATGAAGCTCTGAATGATGCCGAAAGAAAAGGTTGGGCAAAGCCATTAAAAATAAGATTTTGGAGAGCATCAATGAAATCAATAATCAAGAAATCTATTGAGAATATAGGGATTGAGGCTCTAGTTAGCAGAAGGACTTACGAATTATTTGACAGAATCGAATTTCTCGAAAAAGAGATTTACCCTCTCGAGAGTGGATATGTAAGAGGAGTATTAGCTCCAACATTTACTTCTAATATTCTTAATAATCCTAACCCTTTGCCTGAGGCTGTAAGAGGTGATGCATTAACAATCTCGGAAATATCTATAGAGGAATTAAAACTAGCTCAAAATTGGCCTATTGAATTTGGAGATATTTTCCCAATCCAGAATTCAATAAAAAATGAGAACTTAGTACCTGGCCTTAGACTTTTTAGTAAAGACAGATCACTTGCTCTTGCCGCTTGGTTTAGTAGTTTAGAGCCGGTTAAGTTATTAATAAAACAGAACCAACTTATACTTGAAGCCTCAGAGGACGATAAGTGGTTAGTAACTGATTTACAAGAAAAAGATGCAAAGGAATTAAATGATAAATTCACTCAAACTAAAAAAGATTCTTGTGGTTATCAGTTTATATCCATACAATCAACTCCATTTGTTGAAAAATTTGCAGGTTTTTGGATTTTAAAAGACGTTGAATTAATTTCATAAAGCCAATATCATGTCTTTTAGCCAAAAATGTTTTCAAGAAAATGAGTTGGCGATAAAAGACAAAAAATTAAAATATTATTTATCTCCTACTCTTCTTGAAAATAACTTTAAACATGGTTTTTTTACTAAAACGAGTTCTAAAATTAATCTATCACTTATATCAAATCATCTTAAGTTAAACAATAAGAATTGCGTTCTAAGTCAAATACACAGCAATAAAATAGTTTTTGGAACAAAGACTCAAGAGAAAGAAAGAGTAGAGGCTGATGGAATAGTTTGTGATAAACAAAATCAAAATTTATGGATATACACCGCAGATTGTATGCCTATTTTATTTGCTGATAAGAAGAAAAGACTTGTTGCTGCAATACATTGTGGAAGAAAGGGGTTAGAAAACAAAATAATAAAAAAACTTCTCAAAATCTTTTATGATAATGGATGTTCGAAAGAAGATATGCTTGTCGCAATAGGCCCATCAATATCAAAAAAAAATTATCAAATAGATAACAAAACCTTTCAAGATTTTCATAAAAAAGTTACTTCTAAAGAATCAATTTCATTTTCAGATTCTATGGAGATATCATTAAATTCAAAAGAGTCAGTAAAATTACAAAAAAACGATTCAATTCCTTTAAATCTAAAAAAGTACGCGCATATTGAACTTTTAAAAGAAAATATATCCAATACAAATATTGATATATCTAACTTATGCACATATGAATCAAATCATATCTTTTATTCTTGGAGAAGATCTAAAACATATTTACGGCAATGGAATTTTATAAGTTCTTAGCAAATTTTAATTTTGACAGGTCTCTTTTGATAAATTTTTTGCAATTAACATATCTGACATTTCTTTAGTTTCATTAATATCAAAAACCTTAGCTATTAATATATTTTCTTTGAAACCAATAGGTTTTATTTTAACTTTGCTTCCTCTCGGAAATTCTTTCTTAAGTAGATTTAAAGCGATTTGCTCATCATCATCGTTATTAATTTCTACACAAAATAATTTGATTGGAAGATCTCTATTTTGATCTCCTACTAAAATACTGCTTGAATTATTTATCTGAAGAATTTCAGCAGAATAAGTTCTAATTGGATACAAAACAATTAGAAAAACAATAATTAAAAACAAAGTGATTTTTTTCAATTTAAGTATCTAATTTTATTTGGTTAATAATCTTAAGTTTGTATATTTGTACAAAAATCAGCTTTTACTGTTAACGTAACCTACCATTTGCGCATTACTTTTACCTGGAGGAACCATTGGATAACAATTTTCACCTCTTCTCACTCGGACATTAATTAAGGCTGGTCCATCAAAATCTAAAGCAGATTTAAACTCATTTAATAATTGTTTCCTCTCTGAAATTAAGACCCCTTTTACTCCAAAGGATTCTGCGAGTTTAACAAAGTCGGGTTCTCCACAACTCATATCAGAGGAAGAATACCTTTCATCATAAAAGCTTTCTTGCCACTGTCTTACCATCCCCTGCCAGCGATTATTTATGATTACTAATTTTATATTTAAACCATATTGAGATAAAGTACCTAATTCTTGTATATTCATCAAAACACTTGCATCTCCAGCTATACAGATAACTTCCTCATTAGGCATAGCAGCCTTTACTCCCATAGCTGCAGGCAATCCAAAGCCCATAGTTCCTAAACCAGCACTACTAATCCATCTTCTCGGAGCATTTCTTAGATATTGAGCAGCCCACATTTGATGTTGACCTACATCAGTTGTGATAAAGGCTGCGGGGGAAAAGTCCCTTACTTTCAAAAGAACTTCTTGAGGATAAATTTCCCCTTCTTGTGGGGGAACAAATAAAGGATGCTTATTTTTCCAAAAATTAATTTTTTCTAGCCAATTTTTTGTATTGCAGGAGGTTTTATTTACAAAAGATTTTTCATTAATTTTTGAAAGGGCTTTAGCTACATCCGAAACAATAGCAACATCAACACGTCTATTTTTATTAACTTCTGCAGGATCTATATCAATATGAATAACCTTTGCCGATGGAGCAAATGTATCTAATTTACCTGTAACTCTATCATCAAATCTTGCTCCTACAGCAATCAAAAGATCGCACTCCGTGACTGCAAAGTTTGCATATGCGGTTCCATGCATTCCCAACATTCCTACCGACAAGTCATCCCTTTCGTCAAAGGCCCCTTTGCCCATTAACGTAGTCGTTACTGGAATCTGATAATTATTAGCTAGTGTTTCTACTTCTTCATGAGCACCTGAAGATATTGCTCCACCACCTACATATAACAAAGGTCTTGAAGATTCTTGAATCAATTCAATAGCATGGTTGATATCAGATTCATTAATTTCTCCATTCCTTTTAAAACCCTTAGGAATAATATCGCCAGGTAAGATTCTTTCGTAATTAAAGAATTCTTGACCCACATCTTTTGGTATGTCAATTAAAACTGGGCCAGGTCTTCCAGAAGAAGCAATAAAAAACGCCTCTGAAACTACTTTAGCTATATCAGAAGGATCTCTTACTACCCATGAATGTTTAACAATAGGGAGTGTAATTCCAAAAATGTCAGTCTCTTGAAAAGCATCCGTTCCTATGGCAGGTCTTGGAACTTGGCCAGTAACTACTACCAATGGAACTGAATCCATTTGAGCTGTGGCAATCCCAGTTACTAAATTCGTAGCGCCTGGACCTGAAGTTCCAAAACAAACCCCTACTTCACCTGTTGATCTGGCATATCCATCTGCAGCATGAGATCCTCCCTGCTCATGTCTAACCATATAGTGTTTTAACCATCCATCATTTTCTGCTTTATGTACCGCATCATAAATAGGGAGTATGGCGCCGCCTGGATATCCGAATATGACTTTTACACCATGTACTTTTAGTGAATCCATAAGCGCTTCAGCACCTGTGATCCATATAGGGTAATTTTTTTCTGAATCACCTTTTGATAAAGGTGTCGAAGTAAGGGTCACTAAAGAAAATAAATCTATTTAAATATTAAACTTAATTAAATAATTTTGCCCATTTTATAAACGTAATGTCAGAAATTACTTGGAAATAAATAGCCCTTGATGTAGTTTTAATTTTTTTAAGTAATATATAATTTATAAAATACCTAATTTATGAAGAGGTCCAGAACCTGAGATAAGTTCAATGAAAAGTACAAGGAAAACTATCATTGCAACCCTTCCGTTCCAAACTTCTGAGCTATTATTCCAACCCCATTGCCATTTTTCTTGAGGATAAAGTTTAACTTTCTCAGGCAACTCAGAAGCTTTCTCTATATTAACTATTGGTCCTTCTAGGCTAGAAATAACTAGATCACTTAGACCCTCAATAAAAGTAGGGTGTGTATTTAAGGCTTTTACCCTTCTGAAATTAACAATGCCTGCTTTCTCTGCAATTTCTTTATATTCAATATCAATTTCCTGTAAAGTTTCAATATGTTCTCCTACGAAACTTATTGGGACTACGATTAAATCATTTACCTTAGCCTTACCAAGATCGGTCAAAACTTCTTCTGTGTATGGTTTTAACCATTCAACAGGGCCAACTCTGCTTTGATAAGAAAGGGTGTAAGAGTTAGTATGACCTAAATATTTTTCAAGTTCATCAATAATTAGTAATGAACAGTCTTCAATTTGTTCTTTATATGGATCTCCTGCTTCCTCTACATAACTTTTCGGAACTCCATGAGCTGTAAAAAAGATATGTGCATTATCAGGCGATTCACAAAGTGCAATTTGTTCCGAAATTAGTTCAACCATAGATTTTAAGTAACCTGATTGACTAAACCAACTTCTTATACATCTCATTGGTATTTTTTGGAACTCAGAATCAGAGTCTCGTAATTTTTTTAATTCTCTAAAGCTCGAACCACTTGTACTTATAGAAAAATGTGGATACAAAGGCAATACGACAATTTGATCTACCCCATCTGATTTCATATCAGCTATTGCTGATTCTGTGAAAGGATGCCAATATCTCATCGCAATATAAGTAGTTACATTTAAACCTTTATCTCTTAATTTACTTTGCAATTCTCTAGCTTGTTGTTCCGTAATCCTTCTTATGGGAGATCCACCACCTATTGATAGATAAGCCTGTTGTGAGGTAGTACTTCTAAGTGTACTTATTAACCATGCTAAAGGTTTCTGAAATAAAGGTACTGGAAGTCTAATTATTTCAGGATCAGAAAACAAATTATATAGAAATGGCCCCACATCTGAAATCCTTTCAGGACCCCCAAGATTCATTAATAAGACGCCTACTTTTTCCATTTAAATTGTATGGAGATTGAAAATAAACATTAGAAACGTCATTATAAAAACAATTATATAAGTTAATGAACGTAATTCAGGAAATTAATAATGTCAATGATAAATTTGCTACTGAAGGAGGCAAGCTAAGAATTGAAAAAAGAGGGGAGAAATTAAACATTAGAGGTTCACTACCTTCAAAAAATAATCAAAATAACTTTACGGATCAAAGAATATCTCTTGGACTCAAAGCGGATTTAAATGGCGTAGAAGAAGCTAAGAAAAAATTACAATTGATAACTTTACAATTAGAGTTAAATCAATTTGATTGGATCAATTGGGTAAAGACTTCGGATAAAAAGATAATAAAAGAAGAATTTGAATTTTTAACCAGACTTAATGATTTTGAGAAATATTTTTTTAGGGAGAATAAAAACGAATATTTAACAAGCACTAGAAAAACAACTTGGAGAAGCTCTTATAAGCCCTACCTTAAGAGAATGATATCCATCCAAAATAATGCGAATACTGAAAATTTAGATAATATTTTTATAACCACATTAAAAACTTATAAAGAAGGGAGTAGAAGCAGAAAACAATGTGCAACTTCTCTAAGTGTTTTGGCAAAATTTTTAGAACATAAACTTCCTGAAGATTGGAAATCAATGGCTAAAGGATATGGTCTAAATAAAGCAAGCTTTAGGGATCTTCCTACTGATGAGTACATAGAAAATCTATGGGTCCAGATCCCAAACAAATCATGGAAATATGTTTTCGGTCTTATGGCTACATATGGGTTAAGAAATCATGAAGTATTTTTTTGTGACTTAAGCTCCTTAACCAATTATGGAGACAAAATTATTAGAGTTTTGCCTACTACTAAAACAGGGGAACATCAGGTTTGGCCATTTCATCCTAAATGGATAGAAAAATTTGAACTTTGCGAATTAGGCAAAGATCCAGAATTACTTCCAAAAATTAATAGAGATCTTAGAGTTACAACTTTGCAAAATATTGGAAAAAAAATAACTGATCAATTTAAACGTTATTCGCTAAAAATAAAACCTTATGACCTAAGACATGCATGGGCAGTTAGGACGATTTTCTATGATCTGCCTGATACAGTTGCAGCAAGAATGATGGGACATTCCGTTAGCCTACATACTCAAACCTACCATCACTGGATTACAAAACGGGATCAACAACAAGCTGTTAATAATGCACTTTCAAAATATAAGAAACATGAAGTATTTAAGTCACTATAATTTTAGATAAAAGTTATTTTATGGATGATGAGTCACAACCCTCTTCAAGAAAGATAACCAGTCTTGATATTCAGGCTAAAGAACTTGGGATAGGAGGTAATTCTTCTCCTGAAACTGATGAGAGTCTCTATAAAAAAAGAATGCAAAAAAGGAAAGAAGTTCAATCAAAGAGATTAAAAGTAAGGAAAACAAAAAAAGGTTTATTAATTGTTTTTACTGGGAATGGGAAAGGTAAAACAACTGCCTCATTAGGAATGGCGTTAAGAACTATTGGACATGGACATAAAGTGGCAATTATTCAATTTATTAAAGGTGGTTGGACTACTGGTGAAGAAAAAGCTCTTAAAAATTTATCATCAAATATTTCATGGCATGCATTAGGAGAGGGATTTACTTGGGAAACACAAGATAGAGTGAGGGATGAAGAATTAGTTAAAGAAGCTTGGCAAATAGCTAAAAAATTCATAAAAGATGAATCATATAAACTTATAATCCTTGATGAAATAAATATCGCAACCAAACTTGGATATCTTTCTCCAGAAGAAATAATTACGTTTATAAAAAGTCTGGATAATAGAAAAAATCACATAGTTTTAACTGGTAGAGGAGCTTCCGAATCAATCATTAATCAAGCTGATCTGGTAACAGAGATGAAATTAATTAAGCATCCTTTTAAGGAGCAAGGAATAAAAGCTCAAGCATGTGTAGAGTTTTAGATTTTCAGAAAAATCTTATTTATTATTCTGTTTTCGATTGAGAATTGTTTAAAGACGCAAGCATTATCATCCTAAAAAAGAAATTCTGTATATTTACTTGCTAAGGTCTTAAAAGTATGATTATTGAATGACTTACAAAAGAGTACTTTTAAAGCTTAGTGGTGAAGCACTAATGGGAGATAAACCGTACGGTATAGATCCAGCTATAGTTCAATCAATAGCTGAAGATGTTGAGAGGGTAATCGCAAATAAAGTTCAACTCGCAATAGTTGTTGGGGGTGGCAATATATTTAGAGGACTAAAAGGTTCTGCTGATGGAATGGACAGAGCTACAGCTGATTATGTCGGAATGTTAGCCACAGTAATGAATGCTATTTCACTTCAAGATGGATTAGAGAGAGTTGGGGTTGAAACCAGAGTACAGACAGCGATAGAAATGCAAGAAATTGCTGAACCTTATATTAGAAGAAGAGCCATGAGACATTTAGAGAAAGGAAGAGTTGTAGTATTTGGAGGTGGTTGTGGAAATCCATTTTTCACTACAGATACTACTGCTGCTTTGAGAGCCGCAGAAATAAATGCTGAAGTTGTCATGAAGGCTACAAAAGTTGACGGAGTTTATGATCGTGATCCCAATAAATTTAGAGAAGCAAAAAAGTACTCTTCTCTCACTTACCAACAAGTTCTAAGTGATGAAATCGCGGTAATGGACAGCACTGCTATTGCTCTATGCAAAGATAATAATATTCCAATTATGGTTTTTGATATTTTCAAAAAAGGGAATATCTCCAGAGCTGTTGCAGGAGAGTCTATAGGCTCTTTAATAAGTTAAAACTTTTTAAAGTTAATTATTTTAATTATGAAAGAACAAGAAATTCAATCGAGCATGAACAAAAGTGTTGAAGCCACTCAAAGAAACTTTAATACTATTAGGACTGGGAGAGCTAATGCATCATTATTAGACAGAATAAGTGTTGAGTATTACGGAGCAGAAACCCCCATTAAATCACTTGCCTCAATAGCAACTGTAGATTCACAAACAATTTCGATACAACCATTTGATATTTCTTCATTACAAACTATAGAAAAAGCAATATCAGTAAGTGATTTAGGTATCACCCCGAACAATGATGGGAAGGTGATAAGAATAAATGTCCCACCATTAACTGAGGAAAGAAGAAAAGAGTTTTGCAAGTTAGCTTCTAAATATGCTGAAGAAGGTAAAGTAGCGCTAAGAAATATTAGAAGGGATGCCGTTGACAAAGAGAAAAAGGATGAGAAGGAAGGTTTAATATCAAAAGATGTATCAAGAGATAATCAATTAGAAATACAAAAATTTACTGACAAATATATTTCTTTAATAGAAACTAAATTATCTGAAAAGGAGAAAGAAATTCTAAAAGTTTGAAGGAATTCGACATCATAATTATTGGAGGAGGTCTCTCAGGATCTTCTACAGCACTTAACTTATCAAGAAAAGGCTATTCTGTTTTAATTATAGAGAAGGAGGAATCAGGAAATATGAAGCCATGTGCAGGAGGCATGGCATCCTCAATGAAAAAATATCTCCCATTAGATATAGATCAATCAATAGAATCTAAAATTAGCAATGTTGAATTCAGATGGAAGTCATCTGATAATGTTGTCGCCGACCTTAGTGGTGAATCACCTTTTTGGATTATTAGAAGAGAAAAATTAGATAAATTATTACTTGATGAAGCTATAAAATATGGTGGTGAGATATTAAGACCAGCACAGGTCGAAAAAATAACGCAACAAAATAAGACTTGGATAATAAAATGCAGTAATAAAGTTACATATAAATCTAAATTTCTTGTTATTGCCGACGGTTCACAATCTAAATGGGCTGGATATTTCAACTTAGGTCCAAGAAAGCCAAAATTTGCCAATACTATCGCCTTGAGGTTAAAAGGATTAGGGAATATTCCTAAAGATTCAGTTAGATTTGAGTTTGGATTTATTAAGTATGGATTTGCTTGGGCATTCCCATTAAAAGACAGTGTCAATATTGGCTTAGGCACTTTTATAAATAATAAACTTCTAGAAAATAAAGACCTCAATAATAAAGTAATAAAAAGTTTCGGATTTGAAGATTTATCTTTTAAGGTGGTTCATAAAAAACTAAGAATTTGGAATGGTCAAAACAAGCTCAATGGAGATAGGGTAATTGCAGTGGGGGATGCAGCCTCACTTTGCGATCCGTTTTTGGCCGAAGGTATTAGACCTTCACTAATTAGTAGTTATTTTGCTGCAGAAAGTATTGACCAGTGTTTGTCCAGAAATAATAATGATTTAAATAATTATTCAACAAACATTAATAATGAATGGGGAAAATCCATGGCATGGGGAAAGAGAATTGCCCAAATCTTTTATAGATTCCCAAGAACTGGGTATCAATTAGGTGTCAAAAGGAAAACAGCTCCTCAACGTATTGCTCAAATATTATCTGGTCAAATGAATTATGAAGACATTGCGATGAGAGTTATAAAGAGACTTCTAACCAAAAGCAAAGATTAATTTTATGTTTTAATAGAATTTAAATCTAAGTTGTCGAAATTAATTTTTGATTATTAATTTCTGAAAGTCTTTTTAATAACAACTCTTCTAATTCTTCTATTGCCTTGCTGAAGCCTGTTATTCCTTCACTAAGCTTTTCACTTGCCATTTGATCCTCTAACATACTTAATCTAAACTCTTTCTCATCAAATTTATAGTCAATAGAACTATTAGATTGAGTATCTTCATCTAATTTTTTAATTAATTCCCCTTCCTCTCTACTAAGTTCGTCTAAAAATTTTGGAGCAATAGTTAAAAGGTCACATCCTGCTAATTCTTTTATTTCATCTATATTTCTAAAGCTTGCACCCATTACTTCAGTTTTAAATCCTTTTTCTTTAAAATAATTGTAGATTTTGGTTACTGATATAACACCTGGATCTTCATACCCTGCAAAGTTTTCTTTGCCAGTTTTTGCTTTATGCCAATCCAATATTCGACCTACGAAAGGCGAGATTAAGGTTGTTTTTGCATTAGCACAGGCTACAGCTTGGCAGAAGTTAAAAAGTAAAGTTAAATTGCATTTAATACCTTCTTTTTCTAAAATTTCAGCTGCCTTAATTCCTTCCCAAGTTGAAGCGATCTTAATCAATATTCTTTCTTTATCTATCCCAAAACTTTTATAGTGATTTATTAACTTTCTGGCTTTTGTAACTGTTGCTTCAGTATCAAAACTTAGTCTTGCATCAACTTCTGTAGATACTCTTCCCGAAATAAGATTCAGAATCTCCTTGCCAAAAAATACTGAAACCTGATCTATAGTCTCTTTAATTAATTCACTTTCAGTAAAGCCATCAGGTAGGGATTTTCTTGAGCTTTCCAAAGCTTGATCTATTAATTTTATGTAATCAGGATTCTTAGCCGCAGCCAATATTAGTGATGGATTAGTAGTGGCATCTCTAGGTTGAAACTTTTTAATCGCATCTAAATCTCCAGTATCAGCAACAACAACAGTAATAGAAGATAATTGTTCTAAAATTGATTTCATTTCTAGATGACCATATATTTTTATAAGATAGCTTCAATTTCAAATGAAATCATTAAATAATGAACTAATTAACTAAAAACCAAAATAATTTCAGGGTTTTTTAACAATTTTCCTGTTTTCTTCAATTTGGGGTGGTATTTTTTCAATAACAATTAAACTTTCGATAATTTCTTTTGCAATTGGCACTGCAACCGTTGAACCATAAGCGTATGCTTTCGAAGGTTCGTCAATAACAACAAGGACAACGTACTTTGGATTATTTACAGGAAAAGAAGCTACAAAACTACAAACTTTTTTACGAGTATACCTTCCATTAACTGCCTTTTGAGAAGTTCCAGTTTTCCCTCCAATTCTATATCCATCAATTTTTGCTCCTTTTCCACTGCCATTATCAACAACACTTTCCATCCATTTAAGAACGGTTTTTGATACCTCGTTAGAAAAGATTTCTTTTGGAGAATTGTTTTTTAGGTGAGCTTTAAAATTTAAAGTAACATGGGGAATTATTTCACTTCCCCCATTAGCTAGGACAGCATGAAGTTGAGCTAATTTTAAAGGAGAAATAGAAAAACCTTTTCCAAAAGATGCTACTGCAGGCTCAATTGACTGAGTAATAAATATATCTTTTGACTTTAATTGACCAGCTGTAGATTCAAATAAATCCGTCTCCAAACGTTTATTAATCCCTAATTTGTTCAGCCAATTCCAATAAGTTTTAGGCGGAAGATTTTGCATTATTTTTACCATCCCTACATTACTTGAAACTTGTAAAACTTTTGGATAATCAATATATCCATTACCTTTTTTATCCCAATTTGAAAGGCTCCATCCTCCAACATTAACCTTCCCACTATCTTCAACTAAACCATCTTTTTGGATTACTTTTTCTTCTAATGCTAAGGCTAGATTTATTGGTTTAAAAGTTGAACCAGGTTCGAATAAATCTTGCGAATACCAACCTCTAAAGACTTCGGAATCATAATCCCAATATTTATTAGGATCATAAGATGGAATTGATGCTAGTGATAAGATCTCTCCATTATTTACATTCATTACTATCGCAAAGCCTTTCTTTGCGTTCCACTTCATTACTTGTTTACTTAAAGCTTTAAAAGTAGCTTTCTGTAATCTTGAATCTATTGTTAAACCTATACTCTTGTAGTCATTAACAAAATCTCTTGGGCCCGAATTATCTGGGAGAGGTGTTCCATCTCCTCCTTTCTTAATCAAATTACTTTTGTTATGTACTTTGATTTGATTATCTAGATGCAGTTCTAAACCAGCTGAACCTCTATTCTCATAATTAACAAAACCAATAAGATTTGAATACAAATTACGTTGAGGGTAATATCTTTGAGAATATTTAACTAGATCCAGACCACTAATATGGAGGTTCTTGATCTTTTTTGCTTGATTCTCTGTTATTTCGTCCAGCAATTCAATTCCAAACATTTTATTTTCAAACTTTGATAGAAGAAATTCATCTTTAACATTTAATATTGGCGTCAATTTATTAACCACTTCACCAACAGTTCTTAATCTATTAGTTGAATCTCCAGGAAAGTTAAAGTATTTGGGATGAGCCCATAATTTGTAGAGAGGTTTATCATAAGCAATCAATCTATTATTTCTGTCTACTATTGTTCTTCTCTTATTTAAAGAACTAATCTTGGTTAATTGTATTAATTTCGCTTTTTTTGTAATTCAGAGGCACTAAAAACTTGTAAATTTACTAGCCTTCCAAATAGTCCAAAAATCAATAATAAACAAAAGATATAAGTTACCTTAAACCTTCGAGCTTTGAGAGGTACTAGATGAACAGTTTTCTTATTTTTTTTCATTAATATCCTTTTTGATATTTACTATCTTTTAATCCATCTTTAATAAATTTTATTTTTTTATTTAAATTACTTCTTTTATTCTTTGTAATTTGCTTATCAAGGTAAATTAAATCTTTTGGGGTTGTTTTTTTAAAAGTATTATGGGACTCAATTTCATTAATGTAAAATTCTTCAGTCTTAGAAATATAATCAATAAGGTTATTATTATTTGCTATTGTTTTGGCTAAATTTTTATATATGTTTGTCCATTTTCTTTGACTATTAAAAGAAAGAAAAGATAAGATAAAAATCAAAATTAATAAAGATATATTTAAGCTATCAAATATTCTGTGAATAAATTTTAAATTAAATAATTTGAATTTTTTGGAAGTTATTTTATTAGCATCGTAAAGGGTATTTTTTAAAGAATTTTCATTCTTATTTATATTCATCTCTTAGTATTATTTAAAAAATATAAAAAGTGTTATAAATTAAATAAACATTTTTTATATTAATTCGCAAGTATTAAGGCTAAATCTTTATGTTCTCAACAGAAACAAATTCAAAAAGGTCATCCCATTCCATAAAGAATGCATAATCACAGAAGAAGATAATCTTCCTGATATGAGTCTTGTAGTTCCCAGTCCTATCCCTAAGGTAAACAATGGGATCATTTCACTGATACTCAAATGAGCCAAGGCAAAAATAAAAGCAGAGATTGTAATACCTAAAATTATTCCGAATTCTCTTGATAAAATTGGTAGTAAAACGCCTCTAAAAATAACCTCCTCAAATATTGGGGCTAAAAATGTAGTTGTTAAAAATAGAAGTACAAATGAAACATAATTATTACTATTTAAAACGATCTCAAGTAAAGGATTACTCCCATTTTGATTATCAACTAATAGGTTCATAATTAATGACACTATTAAAACAAAAGGAATTATCATTAAAAAACCCTTAAATCCCTGAATAATAGAATCTTTTATCGGTAAAAAATTGAATTGAAAATAATCTTTTTTGAAAATAAATCTATTTTCAAAAGATTTTATTTGATAAAAAACAATTAATAGAGGGGGAATTGCCATAAATAGATAGCCAAAAAATATTTTTAATGATTGTGTTAATTCGACTGATAGATTAGAGGCCACTAATTCAACTAAAGTGATAGAAAATATGGGCGAAATAACTTCTCCTAAAACGACAAATCCTCCTGATATCAACAAAACCATATCTAACAAATCTAAATCTAAGGGTTTAAATTCTTTCCATTCAATTTTTCTTGAAGCTAAAACACTCCATAATGTTCTTAGAACAAGTAAAGAGCCAAAGATTATTGTTAAAACAGGAATTAATCTAATAGCTA
>QCVY01000009.1 GCA_003208695.1 Prochlorococcus sp. AG-686-P16
GCAAAATACTTGCAGAATCAGATATCATTGCCAAGCCTTTTTCTTCAACTACTTTTTGTGGAGAAATATTGTCATTAATTAATTCTGGTAAGATTTCTTTTGCTATTTTTCCACTAATAACTTTTTTAGAAATCATATTAATCATCTCTGCAAGGTTATTAGGGCTAAGCTTTAAGTCAGCAAAACTTTGTTTATTTGATTTCAAATAGCCAACAATGTCACTTGTTATCCAATTTGAGGCAAGTTTTGGATCAGCACCGTTTGCTACGGTCTCTTCAAAAAAGTTTGCCATAAAAACTTCATCTGAAATAACTCTTGAATCATATGGCGACAGGCCTAATTCTTTAACATATTTTTGTCTTTTTTTAGAAGGTAATTCAGGCAATTCATTAAGCCATTTATCTTTTTGTTCTTTTGATATTTCAATTGGGCCAAGATCAGGATCTGGGAAATATCTATAATCACTACTACCCTCCTTTAATCTCATACTTTTTGTTAATTGCTTAGCTTCGTCCCACAGCCTGGTTTCTTGATAAATTTCCCCTCCATTCTCATATACATCAATTTGTCTTTCTATTTCATAATCACAAGCCTTTTGAATAGCAGAGAAAGAATTCATATTCTTTATTTCAACTTTGGTACCGAAAGGGGAATTAGGGCCTCTTCTAACTGAAATGTTTACATCACACCTGAGTGAACCCTCTTGCATATTTCCGTCTGAAACACCTAGATACCTTACAGTTCTTCTTATTTCTGAAGCATATTCTGATGCCTCTCTACCTGTCCTAATATCTGGTTTACTTACTATCTCAACAAGTGCTATACCTGCACGATTGTAATCAACCAATGAATATTTAGACCCAGCCAATCGATCGCTTCCTACATGAACTAATTTACCAGCATCTTCTTCCATATGAAGTCTTTCTATACCGATTTTTTTTAAATAAGTTTCTTTATCTTTTTCTGCTATTTCAACTTCTAACCAACCATTTTCTGCTAAGGGTTCATCAAATTGAGAGATTTGATAATTTTTAGGCAAATCAGGGTAAAAATATTGTTTTCTATCAAATTTACAATGTTCTGCAACATTTAGATTTAAGGCTAAAGAAGTTTTTACTGCATATTCTAAAACAGTTTCATTTAAAACAGGGAGTGTTCCTGGCAACCCACAAACAACAGGATCTACATGAGTATTAGGTTCATCGCCAAAAGCAGTTGATGCAGATGTAAATATTTTACTTTTAGTATTAAGCTGGACATGGGTTTCTAAACCAATCACAGCTTCCCAAGGTTCTAAATTTTTCATTATTAAATGTTCCTCTCTTAATCTTATTGAATATAAGGTAAAAGAGGATCAAAACATATTAAATTATAAAAATAATTAAATGAAATCAGAGACTAAAAATTCAATTTTAATTATTGGTGGAGGATTAATAGGTTTATCTATTGCTTATGAATTTGCACGTAATAAATTCAAAGTTGAAGTTTTAAGCAAAAATAGAAACGAATCTGCTGGATTCGTTGCGGCAGGAATGCTAGCCACCCATGCTGAAGGACTTGAAGATGAATTATTCATATTTGGACAACAAAGTCAAAATTTAATTCCAGAATGGATTAAAAATATCGAACAAGATAGTGGTATTGATTGTGGTTTAAAAAAATGTGGAATAGTAGTACCCTTTGAAAATATTAAAAAATTGAAGAAATTCAAAACTTATCAATACGGAAAATATTTAAATCAGAAAAACCTAAGGAAAGAAATCGTTGGAATAAATGCCAAATGGGAGCATGGATTACTTTTTGAACAAGACGGCCAAATAGATAATAGAAGGAGACTTATGCGTGCTCTTGAGCGTGCATGTTCTTTGCATGGGGTTAAATTCCAAGAAGGAGCAGATGTAAAAGAATTGATATTAGAAAAGAATAAAATTCTTGGTGCAAAAGTTTTAAATGCTACTGGGGAAATAAAAAATATTTTTAGTGAAAAAGTAATTTTATGTTGCGGTGCCTGGAGTAAAAAAGTTTTAAATAATTTACCAATCTTTCCTGTAAAGGGACAAATGATGTCAATACAAGGTCCAGAAAATTCTATTAAAAGAGTTCTTTTTGGTCCTAATACTTACTTAGTTCCTAGAGATGATGGTCTTATAGTTGTGGGTGCAACCGTTGAAGATAAGGCTGAATTTACTCAAGGAAATACTCCAAAGGGAATAAATCAACTTCAGAAAGGTATTAAATCTTTATTACCAGAAGCATTGAACTGGCCACAAATGGAACATTGGTGGGGATTCAGGCCTTGTACACCTGACTTCAAGCCGATAATTGGCAAATCAGAAGTTGGTAATCTTTATTTAGCTACCGGTCACTATAGAAATGGAGTACTCTTTTCAGCAATTACAAGCGATATTATGTTCAAATTAATTCAAGAACAAACTCTCAACAATATTGAAACTAATTTTCTTAAAAAATTTAGTTTCAATAGGTTTTAAATTCAAATTTCTTTAATTTTCTGCTCGCCATTTAGAATCAGAAGTCTCCCAATCACATATTTCATGTTGAGCAAACCATAAATTAATTTCAAATTTTGCTGTTTCTTCTCCATCTGAACCATGAATTATATTTCTGCCTATATTAATAGCTAAATCTCCTCTTATAGTGCCAGGTTCGGCCTCAAGAGGTTTTGTAGCACCAATTAATTTTCTTGCGCTTAAGATTACCCCTTCTCCTTCCCAAATCATCGCAACCACAGGACCACTTGAGATAAAGTCGACTAAATCCTTAAAAAAAGGTCTCTCTCTATGTACCCCATAATGGTCTTGAGCAAGTTGCTTTGATGGAATTAATTGTTTTAAACCTACCAATTTAAAGCCTTTTTTTTCAAACCTTCCAATAATCTCTGAAACATATCCTCTCTGAACACCATCGGGTTTAATTGCAAGAAACGTTCTCTCTTTGATCATTTAATTAGTAATCTCTCTATGTATATTCTTCTTTTAGGTGGTAACTTGGCAAGTAATCATTAAAATGTAAAATATTGTTTTGAGTAATTTTCCAAAACTTATATAAATCACAAAATTAAAATTGACCAATTTTGATCCAAACAAATTAAATAAAAATTGGACTATAGAAGATAGTATTTCTACTTATGGTATTGATAAATGGGGAGAGAAATATTTTTCAATTAATTCAGATGGCAATATATCGATAACCCCAAATAGAAATTCCAAAAAAAAAGTCGATCTTTTTAAACTTGTTAAGGAAATTAAAAGTAGAGAAATCAATACTCCCTTAATAATAAGATTTAACGACATTTTAAAAGACCGAATTACAGAATTAAATAATGCCTTCTCCCAAGCTATAGAAACTTATGACTATAAAAATATTTATCAAGGAGTTTTTCCAATTAAATGTAATCAGCAAAAAAATGTATTGGAAAAAATCATTGAGTATGGGGATCGTTGGAATTTTGGTTTAGAAGTAGGAAGTAAGTCAGAATTATTAATTGGATTATCAATCCTAGAAAATCAAAAATCACTTTTAATTTGTAATGGATATAAAGATAAAAAGTATATTGAGACTGCAATATTAGCCAGAAAACTTGGTAAACAACCAATTATAGTTATTGAGCAAAGAGATGAAGTTCAAAGAATTATAGAAGCTGTAAAAGATCTCAAAGCAACTCCCATACTTGGGATTAGGTCAAAATTATCAAGTAAGAGTAGTGGAAGATGGGGTAAATCAGTGGGAGATAATTCCAAATTTGGATTATCAATCCCTGAAATAATGCTAACAATTAAAGAGCTCAAAGAAGCAAATCTAATAAATGAAATGATGTTGTTGCATTTCCATATTGGAAGCCAAATAAGTGATATATCCGTAATAAAAGACGCATTACAAGAAGCTAGTCAAATATTTGTTGAATTATCTAAGTTAGGCGCACCAATGAAATATATAGATGTAGGAGGTGGCTTAGGAATAGACTTCGATGGAACTAAAACTTCTTCCAACACTTCGACAAATTATTCTCTTCAAAACTACGCAAATGACGTTATTGCAACAGTAAAAGATTCATGTGAAGTAAACAATATTCAACATCCAATCATAATCTCAGAAAGTGGTAGAGCGATAATCAGTCATTGTTCAGTTTTAATTTTTAATGTTTTAGGGACAAGTCATGTCAGCTCCCAAGTAAACGTATCCGATCAAAAAAAACAATCATTAATCATCACAAATCTGATAGAAACCCTAAATCAACTAAAGAATCTTAAAGATAAAAAAGAAAATTTATCTGAAATAATAGAATTATGGAATGATGCTAAAAAATTTAAAGAGGATTGCTTAGTCGCTTTTAGATTGGGATTTATATGTTTGGAAGAACGTGCGTATGCGGAAGAACTTACGTGGGCTTGTGCAAAAGAGATTGCAATTCACTTTGAGAATGATGAAATTATCCATCCAGATTTATCTGAAATAACTGAAACACTTGCGTCAACATATTATGCAAATTTATCAGTTTTTAAATCTATTCCTGATGCCTGGGCAATTAATCAAGTTTTTCCAATTGTTCCAATACATAGACATTTAGAAGAGCCCTTTTGTAAAGGAAACTTTGCGGATTTAACTTGTGATTCTGATGGCAAGCTGAATAGTTTTATTGACAATGGAAAGATTAAATCACTTTTAAATTTACATCGCCCAGAAAAAAATAATGACTATCTAATAGGAATCTTTATGGCAGGAGCATATCAAGAAGCATTAGGGAATTTCCATAATTTATTTGGGAATACTAATGTTATTCATATTGATATAAATGAAGATAATTCTTATAAAATTAAAAACATTATTAAAGAAAACAGCAAATCAGAAATTTTAGAGTTATTAGATTACAGTTCAGATAATTTAGTTGAATCAATAAGAGTCAATACTGAATCTGCCATCAATAATAAAACTTTGACTATTCAAGAAGCACGAAAATTAATTGATCAAATAGAAACCAGTTTAAGAAAAAGTAGTTACTTATCAGAGTAACTTAGGAGCTTTGTCCTCAAATCTTTTCTTGCATATTCCAAAGCATCACTTAATTTATCAATATCTTTACCACCTGCCTGTGCAAAGTTAGGTTTACCTCCCCCTCCCCCAGAACAAATACGTGAAATATCGTTAATTAATTTCCCAGCATGCATACCTCTTTTAACTAAGTCTTCCCCAAAAGAGACAACAAATAACAATTTTCTATTTTCCTTATCTGGTATTCCTCCGAGAATCACAACCGACTTATCTCCCAATTTAGAAGTTAAATCTAATGCTGCAGATTGTAGAGAATTTCCATCTAGTCCATCAAGTTGACTAATAATAAGCGAAAATAATCCAATTTTATTTGCGGAAGAACTTAGCGAAGAGTATTTAAAAAAAGCTATTTCATCCTTCATTTTTTGTATTTCTTTATTTTTATTAATCAACTCTGATTGCAAAGAATTAACCCTTTCAAACAATTGCGATGGACTTGCTTTTAATAAATCACTAATTTTATTTACAGTATCATCTCTTTCTTTTAAATAATCTAAAACCAACTGTCCAGATAGTGCTTCTATTCTTCTAATTCCTGAAGATATTCCTAGTTCACTAATAATTTTAAAGCTCCCCACATCAGATGTCTTTCTAACATGTGTCCCTCCACAAAGCTCCATAGAAACACCTGGAACATCAACTACCCTAACAATATCTCCATATTTCTCTCCAAACATAGCTAAAGCACCTGCATTGAGAGCCTCATCTTTCTCCATCTGTTTCACTTGAATAGGATGATTTTCTAAAATCCAGGAATTAACTAAAGCTTCAATTTGTAAAATTTGTTCTTTCGATAAAGGTTGAGGAGCATTAAAATCAAATCGTAATTTATTAAAAGCTACTAATGAACCTCGTTGGCTAACACTGTCATCAATAACTATTTTGAGAGCTGATTGAAGTAAATGAGTAGCAGTATGATTAGATTCAGCTTTAGCTCTATTGGAATTATCAACTCTTGTTTCAACTAACTGATTTCTGAAAATTTCTCCTTTTTTTACCATTCCACAATGCAAGAATATATTTTTTTTTCTTATAACTTTATCTACATAAATTTCTGTACCATCACCGTAAATAGTTCCTGTATCGCCAACTTGCCCTCCTGATTCTCCATAAAAAGAAGTTTGATCGAGGATAATTTGAACAGCTTGTCCTTGAATAGCTTTTTCTACAGAGTTTGCCTCAAAAAATATACCCTTTACTAACCCCTTTGAATTTAAAGAATCATATCCTTCAAAAATAGTTTGATCAAATAAATCTATTTCTCTTTCAATTGATCCTTTTAAAGTTAAATCAATTTTTTGAGATGCTGCTTTCGCTCTTTCTTTTTGAGCCTCCATTTCTCTTGCAAAACCATCTAAATCAACATTTATATTATTTTCATCAAGTATCTCTTTAGTTAATTCTAGAGGAAATCCATAGGTATCATACAGTTCAAAAGCTTTAGATCCAGAGATTAATTTTTCGCCAGAACTTATAAAATCATTTAATAATTTCTCACCTCGATCTAAAGTTTCAAGAAATCTTTTTTCCTCAATATTTATCTCTCTTAAAATTCGTTCTTTATTATTTTTTAAATCCGGATAAGTATTTTGCATCAAACTAATGCCAAGAGATGCGAGCCTAGAAAGAAAATCGTCTTTTATACCTAATAATCTTCCATGCCTAATCATCCTTCTCAACAATCTTCTCAAGATATACCCCCGACCTAGATTACTAGCAACTACTCCGTCGGAAATTAAATGAATAATAGCCCTAGTATGATCACCAAGTATTTTAAGTGAAATTTTAGTACGATCATCAGAAGAAAAATAATCAACATTAGCAATAAGAGAAGCCTCTTTGACAATTGGAAAAATTAAATCAGTTTCATAATTATTTGTCTTTTTTTGAAGAATTTGAGCCATCCGCTCAAGGCCCATCCCGGTATCAATATTTTTAAATTCAAGGTCTGATAAAATTCCCTTTGAATCGCGGTTATATTGCATAAATACAAGATTATAAAATTCAATAAAACGATCTCCATCCTCTAGATCAATATTTTTGAGTCCTTTTTCGGGATTAAAATCATAATAAAGTTCGGAACAAGGTCCACATGGACCTGTCGCTCCAGAAGACCAAAAATTATCCTTTGCATCTAACTGAATTATTCTTTCTGGATTAATCCCAATATCATCTCTCCATATTTTTTCTGATTCATGATCTTCATTAAAAACACTAATAATAATATTTTCAGGCTTAAGGTGATACGCATCAGTAATTAATTCCCAAGCCCACTGAATTGCCTCTTTTTTAAAATAATCTCCAAAAGAAAAATTACCTAACATTTCAAAAAAAGTGTGGTGTCTTGCAGTAACCCCTACGTTTTCAATATCGTTAGTTCTTATACACTTTTGACTTGATGAGGCTCTAGGAGATGGTCTATTCCTTAACCCTAAAAATACAGGTTTAAAAGGCAGCATCCCAGCAATGGTCAGCATCACTGTGGGATCATCTGGAATCAAAGAGGAACTGGGGATAATCAGATGTGATTTACTTTCATAAAAATCTAAAAAAGTTTTTCTTATTTCATCACCTGTAATTGGAGTGTTTTTAGTTTGTGATTTCATTTATAACAGAATCAATAATGAAGTGATTAAAAAACAAATTCGGTAATTCCACACTTAGATTCACACGGATTTATATTGTATTTAACTAAAGTCAAAATACAAAAGAATCATAGTATGATAACTTCTGCAAAAACAAGTACTTCAGAGATGATTAAAGTTGAGCAAAAATTATCTGTGCAATATAAAGTTTTTGCAGATGACTCAAGTGCAATTAGATCTCTTGACTGGGATCGAAGTAGGTTTGATATTGAATTTGGATTAAGAAATGGAACTACTTATAATAGTTTTATCATTAAGGGCCAAAAACTAGCAATAATTGATACAAGCCACTCTAAATTTGAAGAACTATGGCTTAAGCAATTATTAAAAGAAATAAATCCAGAAGAAATTGACTATTTAATTACTAGTCATACAGAACCAGACCACTCAGGTTTAATTGGAAACCTAGTAAATCTTAATCCTCACATAACATTAGTTGGTTCAAAATTAGCGCTTAAATTTATTGAGGATCAAATACATATTCCATTTAAAAGTTTAGAAGTAAAAAGTGGGCAATTTTTAGATCTTGGAACTAACCCTACAAGTGGATTAAATCATAATATTGAATTTATAAGTGCCCCAAATTTACATTGGCCAGATACCATTTTCTCCTACGATCACGGTACAAATGTTTTATACACATGCGACGCTTTTGGATTGCATTATTGCTCCGATGAATTTTTTGATAGTAATCAAAAAGAAATATATGAAGATTTTCGTTTTTATTACGATTGTCTAATGGGCCCGAACGCAAGAAGTGTTCTGCAAGCTATTAAGCGAATAGATAAATTACCTGAACTTAAAACTATAGCGGTTGGTCATGGTCCATTGCTTCATCATCAAGTTAATTTTTGGAAAGAAAAATATTCAGAGTGGAGTAGCAATAAGAGTAAAGGTAATGAATTTGTATCTGTCTGCTACATAAGTGATTATGGATATTGTGATCGATTAAGCCAGGCTATATCTCATGGCATAAGCAAGGCAGATGCACAGGTCCAATTAATTGATTTAAGATCCTCAGATTCTCAAGAATTAACAGGTTT
The DNA here is from genome assembly GCA_003208695.1 of Prochlorococcus sp. AG-686-P16. Classification (GTDB taxonomy): domain Bacteria; phylum Cyanobacteriota; class Cyanobacteriia; order PCC-6307; family Cyanobiaceae; genus Prochlorococcus_A. Next base: position 8,756 of record QCVY01000009.1, read on the forward strand.
AATTTCAGAATCTAAAGCCGTAGTAATCCCAACATGGTCAGTTAATTCAGATAATGAATTAAAAGAGTCTCTTGGCACTCTTTTTGCCGCATTAAAACCTAAACAATTTACAGCTGTTTATGATGCATTTGGAGGAAATGATGAACCGATAGATTCATTAGCAAGTAAGTTAAGAGAATTAGGACAAAAAGAAGCCTTTTTACCTCTAAGAGTTAAAAATATTCCAGATCCTATTATCTATCAACAATTCGAAGAAGCCGGAACTGACCTGGGACAATTGATTAATAAGAAGAAAAATATTGCTTCAATGAAAAGTCTCGATTCGAATTTGGATAAAGCTTTAGGGAGACTAAGTGGAGGTTTATACGTAGTCACAGCTAGCCAAGGAGAAGGTTTGACTTTCAGACAAAGCGCGATGGTGGCAAGCTGGGTTAGTCAGGCAAGTTTCAGTCCACCCGGCATTACAGTTGCAGTTGCGAAAGATAGAGCTATTGAATCTTATATGCAAGTTGGAGAAGGCTTTGTTGTTAATATCTTGCGAGAAGATAACTATCAAAAAATGTTCAGACATTTTTTAAAAAGATTTGCACCTGGAGCAGATAGATTTGCGGATGTAGATGTAGTTAACAACATCGCTAATGGTGGTCCAGTACTTTCTGATTCTCTCGCGTTTTTAGATTGTAAAGTAAGTTCACGATTAGAGACTCCAGATCATTGGATTATTTACGGTATAGTTGAAAATGGGAGTGTCTCCGATTTATCCTGTAAAACAGCAGTCCATCATAGGAAAGTTGCGAATCACTACTAAAAAATAAATCTTTAAAGATGTTAGAAATTAATACGAATTTACTTTTAGAAAATAAAAACTTATCAACATTTGAAATAACTAAAAATTTTACTTGCATAAGATTTCTTGATCAAAATAAAGACAGGTTTGAGCTCGAATTTAATCTTGAGAAAGGAACATCATGTAATACCTTTTTAATCGTAAGTAAAGATGACTTTTTCATTATTCATCCACCTGAGAAAGAGTATGCAAAATTAATTAATAAAGTAATTTCTAAATTTTTTGATCAATATAAATTTAACAGAATTAACATCATTACAGGTCATGTAAATCCTAAAATTATTGAAACTATTAAGTCAATCAATGATCAATTCAGTAACTTAACTATCATATGCTCGAATCCTGGTTTTAAGCTTATTAGTGAACTTTGGAATCAAAAAAATCCAAATTTAAAAACTTTTATTGAGCAAGAATTACCCAAAATTAACATCGTAAAAAAAGAACTTAATTTAGAACTTGAAAATATTTCATTAAAACTATTTCCTGTGCCAACTGCCCGTTGGCCTGGTGGATTAATCGTATATGAAGAGAATCAAGAAATACTTTTAAGTGAAAAAATATTTTCTGCACATTTAGCATCTGAAGAATGGTCAGAAACCAACCGAATAAGTACAGAAATTGATAGGAAACATTTTTATGATTGTCTTATGGCACCAATGTCTAATCAAATCGTATCAATAGTGGAAAAAATTTCTGAATTAGAAATTAAAACTATCGCTCCACTCCACGGTCCAGCAATTGAGTACAGCTTAAAAAGCTTTTTAAATGACTACATTAGATGGGGAGAAAATCTTTCAACAAACAATTCTAAAATTGTCTTAATATACGCTAGTGCTTATGGCAATACAGCTTCAATAGGTGATGCATTAGCTAAAGGTGTAAATAGAACTTCAGTAGAAGTTGAAAGTATTAATTGTGAATTTACATCTAATGATGAACTTATAAAATCGATTCAAAATGCCGATGGATATCTAATCGGATCGCCTACTTTGGGGGGACACGCCCCAACTCCAATAGTAAGTGCTCTTGGAACTTTGTTATCAGAGGGTAATAGAGATAAACCTGTAGGCATTTTCGGCAGTTTTGGATGGAGCGGAGAAGCAATAGATTTGCTTGAAACAAAATTAAAAGATGGTGGCTTTAAATTTTGTTTTGATCCAATAAGAATAAAATTTAGTCCTAATAAACCAAAAATTAAAGAACTAGAAGAGATTGGTACTCATTTTGGGAGAAAAATTTTAAAAAAAGCAAAACAAAAAGTTAGAAAATCAGATACTGGAATGATTTCTAGTAAAACTGATCCAACATTACAAGCTTTAGGAAGAGTACTTGGTTCACTGTGTGTTCTGACTGCCTCAAAAGGAAAAGATGAAAATAATGTAAAAGGCGCTATGCTTGCATCTTGGGTAAGCCAAGCAAGCTTTTCTCCTCCGGGTTTGAGTATTGCGGTGGCAAAAGATAGATCAGTAGAATCACTTCTGCAAAAAGGTGACTCTTTCGCCTTAAATATTCTCAGCGAAAAAGATTTCAGGGAGCCGTTGAAAAGGTTTACAAAACCATTTTTACCGGGAGAAGATAGATTTGAGGGATTGGATATTGAATTAACACCAAATGATCAAGTAATTATTCCTGAGTCCCTAGCATGGTTAGATGCTTCTGTAAAAGAAAGAATGGAATGCGGAGATCATTGGGTAATATATGCTGAGGTTTTAAACGGCAATATATTAAAATCTGATAGCTTAACTGCTGTTCATCACCGTAAGAGTGGAGCTAACTATTAAATTAAATTATTTTTAATTATGATTGATTCAACAGATCTAATAATCATTTCAGCTAGTTGCGGAAAAAATCTAGAACTTTCAAAAAAATTTCAAGAAAAAAGTAATGAACTGAATTTCAATTCTGAAATTTTAGATCTTACTTCTTTCGATATTCCCTTATTCAATCCACGAATTCATACCAAAGAAAATATTCCTGTCGAAATAGTTAAAATAAAAGAAAAGCTTTTTGCCACAGAAAAATGGATTATATGTGCACCTGAATATAACGGTTCGATACCTCCAATTCTCTCTAATTTAATAGCATGGTTATCCGTGTCAGGAGATGATTTTAGGAATTTATTTAATGGTCAGCCAATTGCAATTGCAACTTTTTCTGGTGGAGTTGGATTGGAATTATTAACCTCATTACGAATCCAATTAGTACATTTAGGAAGTCAAGTATTGGGTAGACAGCTATTGTCTTCATTTAGTAAACCAGTAGATATAAATACAATAGAGGATATTATTAAACGACTATCACAAATGAAAAAATTAAAAATATAAACAAATTATATTTATTTATTTTCATTCCAAACTTTTAAAATTTCTCTAGCCATAGGTAGTGCATGTACGGATCCTCCTCCAGGCGTATTTTGTGCAAAAGCAACTATTAACAACTCACTTTTATCCGAAGGAGTAAAGCAAACAAACCATGCATGATCTGAACCTCCTTCTCCATCTTCAGCAGTACCAGTTTTGCCAGAAACTGGAGGAAGATTAGATACCCCATAATTGATAGAAACCCCTGTTCCAGATTCAACTACTTTTCTTAGTCCATTTTTCACTATCTGAATATTATTTGGATCAATATCAATTTTTATACGCTTTTGATTTGTTACTAGTTGATAATCTGTTTTAGATAAATGGGGAGTTACTAAATAACCACCATTCGCGATTGCTGCATATGCGCGAGCTATTTGAATAGGCGTAACTTGGACAACAAATTGACCAATAGACATGCTCGCGATGTCTTCTGGAACCCAAGGAGTTCTTCCTGGCTCTCCCCATCCTCTGCCTTTTTTAGCCCATTGACTACTTGCCACTAAACCAACATTTTCTTGTTCGGAAATTTCAATTCCAGATAGTGCGGCAAAACCAAGCTTCTTAGAAACGTTATAAATTTCATCTACACCTACGCCATAACCAATCTGATAAAAAAAAGTATTACTTGAAACTCGCAAAGCATCTTCATAACCTATTGTTCCAAACCCTAAATCATTATGTTCTCTAAAACATTGACTTCCATATGTAATACAAGGTTTAGTTTCTAAAAAAGTTTCAGGAGGAAATCTTCCACTTTCTAAACCAGCGATAGCCGTTACAATTTTCCAAACACTACCAGGATCATATGCATTTAAAGCTCTATTAAATAACGGTTTAGAGGAAGAATTGAACAGATTATTATATTCTTTTTCTGGTTTAAAGTCTTTCGAAAAAAAATTCAAATCAAAAGTTGGTTTACTAGCCATCGCTCTTATTGCACCATCTCTCGGATCCATAACTATTATTGCTCCTCCATTTTTATCTTTAAGCACTTCTTCAGCGATTAATTGTAAATTCAAATCAATTGTCAATTCTAGGTCTTTCCCTTGTTTGGATGGTTTAGTACCTAAAGATTTTGTAAACGTGCCTGAAGAGTTAACTTCAATCATTTCTCCTCCCCATTCCCCTCTTATATGATCTTCAAAAACAAACTCAATTCCAGTTCTTCCTATTAAATCATTTAATTTATAACCTTTTTTAGACAAAATATTAAATTCAGAATCTGTAATAGGTTGCGTATAACCAATCACATGAGAAGCAACGGTTTTATAAGGATAATTTCTAATCATTTTTGTTGAAATCTCTAAACCATTTAAAAAATTTTCATTTTCTTTAAATTTGATAACTTGATCAACTTTTAAATCATCTAATAGAATTATGGAAAATTTTTTATTTTTTAAACCATAAGAATATTTATTTTGAAGTGAATCAGAAGAAATATTGAATAATTTCGAAATCTTTGATTTATATTTCTGCCATGATCTTTCATTAACGTATTGAGGTTTAATTATTAAAGAGTACTTAAAACGGCTATCTGCCAAAATCAATCCATTTCTATCTAGTATCCGCCCTCTAATTGGTTGGGTAGCAATTAACCTAATTCTATTTTCATCAGACATCTTTTTGTAAGTCTCATGATTTAATAGTTGGAGAAAAATTAATCTAAATAATATTAATAAAAAAGTAAAACTAGTAATTAAATAGAAAACCAAAGGCTGTCTATCAAAAGAGGGGAACTTTTTATTTAATTTAATATTTTTCACAAATTTACATCTCTTTTTGTAAAAACTTTTTTTCTAACAAATTAATAATCTCTTTTATACTTTTAAGTTTTTGAACTAAAAATTCATAATCATTTCGTATCTTACCTTTATCACATTCCAAACTTGATATATCTTTTTCTTGTTCTTTGTTATCCATAAATTAATAATAAGTTAACTTAAAAACTAAACTTCTTTTATATTATCTCAAATAATAAATCACAAATCATCGAAATAATATTAAATGCTATTTAATAAAGCAGTTTAAATTGACTGATCTAAGTTTTGTTCAAAATAAGGATTACAACTGTTTTTTGAAACACCTGAAGACCAACCAATAAATGCCGAGACAAATACAACGACAATTATAGGTAGTAGAGCTTGTTGAGTATTTTCAAGGCTTAGCCATTCCTTCCAACTTCTGATAAATCTATCTCTTTGAAATTTTCTTTTCTCATTTTCTTCAGCTCTAGCTTTTTTAGCAAAAGACTTTGTTACCCACTTTTCAAAAGGTAGCTTTTTTGTAATTGCCATTTTCCTCTCAACTTCTAATAATTGTCCAGAGTTAAGCTGAGGATGAAATGTGCTTATAAGCTCCATAGTCTTCAGAAACATTTCTACACTTGCATCTTTTACGAGCTTTTGATCTTGACTTAAATCAGCCCAGTCAATTTCAGGATAAAACCGATTTCTGTTTGGCTGAATTTGGTCTTCTGACATTTGTCCTGGTTCTCTTAACCATCTATTGGTGTTTTCATCAAACCGTCTCCAATACAAAAATGGATTAATAAAGATTGTTTTGCCTGCAATTTTGACAACATCTTGTTGTAAATGATTGCTAATTTTATTATCAGGACTTTCGGTTTAACCAAAATCTAAAATTTATTGTCTACTTAAAGATTATCTTTATTTAAAAAATTTTCCAGAATTATCAAATAATATTATTTTTTAAATGACATTAATTAATTTTGTGACAACTGCCAACGCTTTTTTAAATAATTACAATATTCACATTTAAAAGATGGTGAAGGAAACAAATTAGATCTGAGAAGTTTTACTGTTTCAATAACTTTGCCTTCTACCCATGATGAAGAACAATCTAACTTAATAAAATACACGTCAAATTTTAACTGATTATTAAAAAATTTCTCATTCTTTTTCCCATTAAAATAAAGTAGATAGGCTTCATCTGCAACTTTGAAATCGTTTTTTCTAAATAACCACTGATACATTTCCAATTGCCTTTTATATGCTTTTGGATACTCATATTTATTAAAAGTTTCACTCCAATCAAAATTATTTTTTGATGTCGCTTTTACGTCAACTATGATTAATTCTCCATTTTTTTTTTGCCATATATCATCCACCGCACCACCAAAATCATAATTATGCTCAATGGATTTATATCTTATTCCTTTAAAGTTACTCCTCCAAATATCAATATTTTTATGTTTAAAAGGCACAGCATCAATATTATGTTCAATAAATAAAGGATGAGGCTCCTGTTTATCACGATAATAATCAAACTCATTTTTACATAAATTATCTACGGCAATATTTAAAGTAAAAGGTAATGATGGAGGTTTGATTTTATATTTTTTATCAAGAACGCAACATCTAGGGCAATTAAGATATTTTTCAACAGTAGACCTACTTAATTTAATAACTTTATCCATAATTATTTTGTAAAAAGTTAAAGATAAAAATTTGAAGTATTTTTATCCCCACTCTATAGTACCGCCAATAATTAAAATTAAAAATACAGTGATAGCAATGCATTCCAAGGAATAATTTTAGATATTATCTCGTGTGAAACCCGTGTGAAACCACTTTTTAGAAAAAATTTATTTAATAAATAATAAAAATTAATAACTCAGTCGCAATAAATTAAACAATTTTGATTAGTGGGATTGTCTTTACATTCTTTATCCCAGTAAGTTTGAAACTCTACAGGGCATTGCTCAAGTTCTTTCGGAGTTTCATTCAGATTTAGACCTGCATAGTTAAATGCCGTTAAATATTTTGGAAGGATATTAAATTGATTAAATAGTTTCATTAAACCTCCTATATCTATGTCTTTATTTTCTACCTATTTACTAAAAATTCATAGAGTATTTTTACTCGAGTAGAAGTGCTTTGTGGTTGTCACGACTATCTTTTCCCATTCAACAGGAGTAGAAATAATTCAGGAGTCAAAAGCACTCACCGACTTTTTAGATAATGAGTGCATAAGACTCGAAAGGGGCAAACACATGCCCCTTTATTTTGTTTAAATTTAGATTTCATTAGAAAAAATTAGGCAAAAAAAGGCCCCTATTTCTAGAGGTCTTTTTCTGGTTTTACCGAATCAAGTGTTTCCTTGTTTCCACTGTTTCAGTAAAACCTCTCCTACACACATGAATAAATTATTACATATATTTCTTTTTCGTGGAAGGGGGTGAGTAATATTACTTAATTGTCACATATCCCAGTTATACCTTTTACGACTTAGTTGCATTAAAAAACACCCTAATTCTTACGAATCGGGGTGTTTAGTGATCAGAAATTAGTGTGTGAGGAGTTTCTGATACTTTTAATCTAATGGAAAAAATTTCAATTCAGTGTAGTGTTTACGCACTATTTCTTTTCCCAAAACAGATAAAGGTTTGAAAATTGGTTTTTAGTATCCACAATTGCGGTACTTGTTGAAATTAATTTCCACCCTCCAGAATTCCTTTTGTTGATTATTGCTGCGATTTCACTTTCTTGTCTTTGAGTATTCGCATTTCCTACTGCGTAATAAATATCAAGATCATTTTCTAAATGTGTCATTTTTGACTTTGCTAAGTTTACTCAAGATTAATATTAAGCAATCTTTTATCAATAACTAAATGAATTCGATAGGGTATTTGAAAATGAGTCTTAAATGCTTTTACCTTCACCTCAAATTGCGATTGGATTATTGCTTATAAGCATTGGAATAGTGGTTACTTTTGATATCAAAGTTGATTTATTTAAAGGTAAAGAGTAAAAGACAAAAGTTGGATATGACATTAGGGATTTAATAAAAGTAGTAACTTGGTTACGAAAAACCTTGGGTCGTTTCTCCAAAAAATTAGGGATAATAATTGAAGAAGAATTTCAATCAAAAAAATTATTATGGATACTGCTGATAAACTTTCGATTCTTCAAGAGAGCGTAAACTCTTTCTTCATTAAATTTTTTGATGGAATGTATCCAGAAAAAGTAGATAGAGATCCTGATTTAGTTAAGTTAAAACGCATTGGAACTCTCAAGCAATTCAATGGAATTGATATGGATTACTCTGATTTTGATATTAAAATGGACATCACAAAAGCATTCACTCACATTATTGAACAAGGTGATGGAGTTGCAATGCTCAAGGAAGAAAATGTCCCATTTGAAGATAGTGTTGAAAGATTAGTTTTGGAAGAACTTACAAATACTGACACTGGATATGGATATGATTTCAATGATGATGTGGAATAAATGAAAAAACTATATTAATTACTAATTTGTCTAAGCAACTCTTTCTTTTTGCATAAAGAATTTTCATAAAAACTTAACTATCACTTTAATATGAATTAATGAGTACCTCATGGGAACACTTCAAAAGGGAATCTGATAAAACTCTATGGGTTCATATTTGTGGCAATCCTAAGAGTCAGATTGCTATAGCAGTCAATAAGTGGTGGCATACACGTTACCCCACTTACAAGATGAGGATATGTAATAAGGAAACCTTTGATTCAATCAAAAAGAAAAATTATCCTTGATATTTAATGTTGCGACTTCTTCCTTTACCGATTTTTATTGGCATTTATCTATTCTCTTGGTGGATGTGTAGAAAAAATATTGCTGCTAGTGATAAGCAATTAAAACCATGCATTGATTGGGCATATGTAAAAAATTTACCTCTTCCAAAAAAACCATCTTTCATAGAGTTTTATATTGTTTATATTTCTTCTTTTTTTAGATTTCCCTTTGGGTTTATTATTCAACAACTCCCTTTCGCAAAGAAAGTAAGAAACTACGAAAGAGAAATGAAATTAATATTTGATAAATGGAATTTAGAAAAATTAAAAAAATAAAAAACTAATTTATTAAGGTGTAGAGAAATTTAAAACTCTACGATTTCTCTATAGAGATAGATTTTTACCTATATGTGAAACCTATGTGAAACCTCCATATTGAAATCCCTTGCCATCAGGTTTCAAAATTCTCGTGTGAAACCCATGTGAAACCAATTTTTCTATTCTACAACTGAGTTTATACCCTTCTTTTCATTCCCACTCAATAGTTCCTGGAGGCTTACTAGTAATATCGAAGACAACTCTATTAACCTGCTCCACTTCATTGACAATTCTATTAGAAATTCTCTCTAAAGTTTCATAGGGAATTCTCGACCAATCAGCCGTCATACCATCTTCGCTTGATACGCATCGTAAAACTATAGGCCAAGCATAAGTCCTTTTATCTCCCATTACCCCAACAGTCTTGACAGGTAAAAGAACGGCAAATGCTTGCCAAATATCATTATAAAGACCTGCTTTTTTTATTTCATCTCTTACTATCCAGTCTGCATCTCTCAAACAGTTTAATTTTTCATGAGAAACTTCACCCAGAATTCTTATTGCTAAGCCAGGACCAGGAAATGGATGTCTTTTTATAATTTCATCTGGCAAGCCTAAGGCACCTCCAACTTTTCTTACTTCATCTTTAAAAAGTTTTCTTAATGGTTCAACTAATTTAAATTGTAAATCTTTTGGCAAACCGCCGACGTTATGATGACTTTTTATTTTTACTGCGATTCGCTCACCAGTCTTAGGATCTAAATTCGTTCCAGCACTTTCAATAACGTCTGGGTAGAGAGTGCCTTGAGCCAAATATTGGAAAGGACCTAATCTATTACTCTCTTCTTCAAAAACTCTAATAAATTCTCCGCCAATAATCTTGCGTTTTTCTTCTGGATCAGTTATTCCATTTAATTTTTGAATAAATCTTTCCCTAGCATTGATATATTCAACTTTTATATGAAATTTTTTATCAAAAAATTCCATTAAAAATTCAGGTTCACCTTTTCTCATAAAGCCTTGATCTATAAACATACATGTAAGCTGCTTACCAATAGCTTTATTGAGAAGGAAGGCAAGGGTTGATGAATCCACTCCACCAGAAAGAGCCAGTAAAACTTTCTTTTCTCCAACTTGTTGCTTAATTCTTGGAATTGTTTCCTCTAAAAAAGTTTCAGTAGTCCAATCTGCTTTACATTGAGAAATAGAATAAACAAAGTTTTTAATTACCGTTATTCCAAATTCTGAATGAACAACTTCAGGATGAAATTGAACACCAAATAATTTCTTTTGTTTATTTGATATCGCAGCGTAAGGTGTATTTTCTGTATGAGAAATTTGAATAAATCCATCAGGTAAGTTGTTTAAAGAATCTCCATGGCTCATCCACATAATCGATTTGTCTTCGACATTAGAGAGTAAATCACTTTCACAATCGATAATTATTGGTGCCCTACCATATTCAGCTTTGTTGATTGCTGGGGTTACTTCACCTCCTAATTCTTTAACCATTAATTGCATTCCGTAACATATACCCAAAACTGGAATGCCTAAATTAAAAATCTTTGCATCACATTTTGGTGCATTATCTTCATAAACAGAATTTGGGCCGCCACTTAAAATAATTCCTTTAGGATTGATATCCTGAATCTCCTTGATAGAAATAAAGTTACTAACTACAAGAGAAAATACATCTGCTTCTCTTATTCTCCTTGCAATTAATTCAGAATATTGAGATCCAAAATCTAGAATTAATATTGAGGGATCTCTCTCTTTTTTTGGTAATTTTTTACTCATGTATAAAAGTTACCTCAAATTATTTACAAAAACATAATCCACTAAAAATTAGAAATCTTTGAATGAAGAAATATAGTCTTTACTATTTTTACCCGACCAACGAATTAATCTCTTTCTATCAAAAATAATTGCTGCAACTTTCATATCTGTTTTTGTATATCTATTAATGTATTCTATAGAGCGCTTTTCAACAGTATCTGATAGTTTATTCCAAAGGTTGTCGGCCATAGAAAGACTAAAACTTTCAAGAAGTAACAAAGCATCTTCAACCGTAGTTGCTTGCGATAATTTTTTAATAATTTCTATTGGCAATTCTTCTTTTATTGCTAAATAAACAAGAATTTCAATTCTTGCATCAGCTAAATGATTATGAGTATGAAAAATCCCTCCAGCTAGTTTAATTAATTTGCCATGATAACCAAAAAGAATTACTGTTTTGATTTTTTGTATTGCAGCGTCAACTAATAATGGTCCTATCCAATTACCTACTTTAATAATAGGAAATTTTATATTGGAACTTTTTGCTAAATGTAAACCATTTTCACCAATAACAAAAATTATTGTGTCACATTTTTCATTAGAAATAATTTGTCTCAACTGAGCTTTTGCATTTTTCAATTGATCAGATGAAGCACTTGCAAAAGTTTCAGCACTAGTACCAATAATTGACAGCCCTTCGACGATTCCAAATGATTTATTACTAGTTCTTTCGGCCAAAAATTTTCCATTTGGGAATATAATCTCTAAATTCAGTTTGTATCTTTGCGGAATAATATCTAGTAAATTTTCAACTAATACTTCTATAGCAAAATTAGAAATGCAGATCTTAGAGGTCTGTTGATTAATACCAACACCATAACCAGGAATAACATTGATTCGATCTAATGGATTATTACTTGTCTTATGAGTTTTTTCTAACGAAGCGATTGTCCATATTTCTAAGTTTTGCGTTATGTCAAGATCCAATCCAGAATCAACAAAAGAAATTCCAAGCGCATAAGAATCACCATTAATTAGTCCTGAAGAATGAACCTTAATTTTTATTGGCTTTTTATCTTTAGGAATTTTAATTAATTCATAATCTTCAAATGGTAATCCTATTAATTTTTTTAATGCTGACTTAGCAGCTCCAGTGACCCATAAAGGTAAAGAAAATCCTTTTTTCAAATCAAGTAATTGAAAAATATTTTATGACTACTAATCTTAGAATGACCTATTAATTAAAAAGTGGCCATACAACAAAAATTATCATTGATGATACCTGGTCCCACACCAGTTCCAGAAAAAGTTTTACAAGCACTTGGGAGGCATCCCATAGGGCATAGAAGTAAAGATTTTCAAGATCTTGTTGAGATAACAACAAAAAATCTACAATGGCTACATCAAACAAAAAATGATATTTTAACAATTACAGGTAGTGGAACTGCTGCCATGGAAGCAGGAATAATAAGTACATTAAGCAAAGGAGACAAAGTTATTTGTGGGGAGAATGGGAAGTTTGGCCAAAGATGGGTAAAAGTTGCAAAAGAATTTGGACTCGAAGTAATAAAAATTGATGCGAAGTGGGGTACCCCACTTGATCCGGAAAAGTTCAAAACAATTTTAGAAAAAGATGATAAGAAGGAAATAAAAGCTGTTATCCTTACGCATTCAGAAACCTCAACAGGTGTAATTAATGATTTAGAAACAATAAGTTCTTATATTCGTGATCATAAAA
>QCVY01000010.1 GCA_003208695.1 Prochlorococcus sp. AG-686-P16
GGCTTGGTTTCTGGCAAATAAAAGAATACTAGTATGAAGTTTATAATTGGAATTATTGAAGCTATAATAACTGGAATAATGAAATTATTATCCGTATTTTTAGCAAAAATAACAACAAATATATTACCTAAGAAAAAACTTAACCCAAACGCAACTCCAATAAGTCCAAATGTTTTTGCCCTTTTTTCAGGACTAGAAATATCTGCAAGAATAGTAGTCGCTGTTGCTGCAGTTCCACCACTTAGACCATCAATAAGTCTAGCTATAAACAATAGAAATAAGGGTATAGTAGCTAGTGAAGTTGACCAATCAAATAAAACAGTAAAAGATAATATTGATATTCCGATGATTGAGCCACTTATACAAAACAAAGTTACAGGCCTTCTTCCATACCTATCGCTCATAAGTCCAATAAAAGGAGAAGCTGTAAATTGTGCTAATTGATAAGTACAAGAGAGTAGACCATAAGTACTAGCTTTTGAGTCAAAAAGTAAAACAAAAGAAGGTAATATTGGTAAAAGGATACTTTCGCTCAATCGGTCATTTAGGAGAGTTACAAAAGCACTGAACAAAGTGAATTTTCTACTTGGCTTGAATAAACTTTTTTTCACAATATTTATCTACAATGCAATTTTCTTCTACTACCATACTTGTTAATGGAGATTAATGTGCCTGGTGTAGTTTATTTAGTTGGAGCTGGTCCTGGTGACCCTGAGCTGCTAACTTTAAAAGCTTTACGACTTATCAAAAGTTGCGATGCTTTGGTCCATGACGCGTTAGTTTCTGCAGAAATTATAAAGCAAACTAACAAGAAAACCGAGATATTTAATGTAGGTAAAAGAGCTGGTTTGTGTTCTGTTCCTCAGGCTGAGACCAATTCACTTATTGTAAAATTAGCAAAAGAAGGAAAGAATGTTGTACGGCTTAAAGGAGGCGATCCTTTTGTTTTCTCACGAGGTGGTGAAGAAGTATCTTTTTTAGAAAAAAATGGTATTTCAGTTGAAATTGTGCCTGGAATAACTTCTGGAATAGCTGCTCCTTCAAATTTTGGGATTCCATTAACTCATCGAGAAGCAGGAAGCTCCATAACTTTTGTCACTGGACATGAAGATATTAATAAAGATAAAAGGACTGTTAATTGGAGAATGTTAGCTAAATCATCAGACGGTTTAGTAATTTATATGGGTATAAGAAATATAGAATTTATTGTTAAAGAATTACTTTTAGGCGGTTTGGATGAGAATACTAAGTGTGCTGTTATTCAAGAAGCAACTTTACATAATCAAAAATGTTTAATTTCAGAATTAAGGAATTTAGTAGAGACAATTAGTAATAAAGGTTTTACCTCACCCTCAATTGTTATTATTGGAAATATTGTTGATTTTAAAGTTAATAATTATATAAAGAATCTATCTGATGCTTCTTTACCTGAGAAAAAATAATCTTACTTATACAACAATTCCCAGAAATACTTTGGATCAAAAGTTGTTATAAATTCTATATCATTAACTCTATTAATTTGCCTACAAGATAAACTATTAATTGCAATTAAAATATCATCATTATAAAATTTTGGTAAGATTAATTCTTCTTTTATGATTTTTAATTTAATAGCTTTTTTAACCATAATTCCCTGAAGACATCCACTCTCTTTTCTTGGTGTTATCCATGTATTATTTCTTTTTAGTAATATATTAAAAGTACTGCCACAACATAATTCATTAGCTGTATTTAACATTAAACAATCATCAAACAACTTTTTATTAGCCTCTATTAGTACTTGTATTGATTGATTATATGAAAAAGTTTTACATTGATTAATTAAACTATATTGATTTCTTTTTTCTGTTTGACTTATAAATGTACTTATTGGAGAAAAATTAGGTTTTATAAGATAAAATTCCATCCATAAATTATTTTTATAATTCTCCTTTTGATCATGATTAATCTTAATTGTTCTGCCTTTATTCAAACCTCTGCTGTAATTAATTCTAATTGATCCTAATTGATGGTTTTTAAGAGATAATTGCGCAATACCTAGATTAATAATGTCTTTTAAATATGATTTATTAATACTCAAATTCATGTTTAAAATCCTACTGCTATTTTCTAGCCTTTGAATATGTTCGTCTATTAACACAGCATTATTATTTTTTATTAAAACAGTTTCGAATATTCCATCTCCAAACTTTAGACCTCTATCATTTGCTGAGATATAAATATTTTCAATATCTAGCCATTTATCTTTATGCCAACCTATACTCAATTTCATTTTAATGAATCTATTAAAGGCAAAAGTTTCCACTTTAGTTCTTCTGTTTCATCTCGTGGATCAGAATCACTCACTATTCCGCAACCAGCAGATATTTTAATTTTTTTATTTTTTACTATAAATGATCTGATCAGTATATTGCTATCAAACTCTCCATTCCAGTCAACTTTTATAAAGGATCCACAGTAAGGTCCTCTTCCGCATTTTTCTATTTCAAATAGCCTTTGGCATGAACGTAATTTTGGAGCCCCAGTTATTGAGCCTCCAGGCCAGCAAGCAATTAGTAAGTCAACCCAGCTTTTATTCTTTTTTAGTTTTCCTCTAATTACAGATGTAAGATGGTGTACTTTTAAGTAACTCTCAAGTTTTAATATTTCTGGAACTTCAATACTCCCTATTTCGCATACTTTGCTCAAGTCATTTCTTAAGAGGTCCACAATCATAATATTTTCAGCTCTATCTTTTTCATTAGTTATCAAATCTATGGCATTTAATGCATCTTGATTTTTATCTTGGTGTCTTGATCTTGTGCCTTTGATAGGTCTGGATTCGACATATCCTTCTTTGTCTATTTTCAAAAATCTTTCAGGTGAAGTTGATAATACTGCTTCATTGATACCCTTTGAATTATTGATTATTATCCCTCCAAAAGGGGCTTGCAATTTGCTTCTTATTTTTGAATATATGCTTAAAGAATTATATTTTTCTAAAGCTTTAACCTCACATTGTGTTGTTAGATTTGCTTGAAAAATATCCCCTATAGATATTAATTTCTTAACCTTTAAAATATTTTTTTGAAATTCGTTAGTTATTTCTTTTAAATTAATTTCCGAAAAATCAAATTTTAGATTACTTTTAATAGAATTATTTTCTGTTTCAGCATTAATATTAAAAATTATCTTTTCAAATTTATTTAATTCAGCAGAACTGGTTCCTTCAAGAATTATTTCGTTAGAAACTAGATTAAATTTAATAATTGGATCATAAGAGGCAATCCACAAAGTCGATATTTCATTATTTTTCCATGGATTTTTTGGCTCGATGTAAGCACCCGCCTCAAAGTTTAACCATCCAATCCAAAATCCTCTATCAATGTTTTTTAATTTTAAAAATGGATTATTATCGATATCTAAATCATTAATATCTCTTGAGCAAATAATTTCTTTTGGGTTGACTCCTAAAATAGACCACTTTCCATTATCTTTCCCGTCACTATCTAACCAAGCTAATCCATGGTCTCCAAATTTCAATGCAAAATGATTAGCTATTAATTCTGGGTCAAGCCACTTAGATAATTTTTTTGTCTTAATTCTCATTCTTTTTTATTTGCCATTTTGTGTAGGCTGTTTGTCTAATTCTGCAACTATCACATTTTCCACATGGTTCTAAATTTCCTGAATAACAACTCCATGTCTTTTCTAGAGGAACATTAGTATCAAAAGCTAATTGAATAATATCTTCTTTATTTAAATCTAGTAAAGGTGTCCAAAGTTTAATTGGATTTTCTTCTCTTCCACGTTTGTTAGCAAGATTAGCTAATTCTTGAAACTTTTTAATGTAATCAGGTCTGCAATCAGGATAACCGGAATAATCCAATGCATTAACTCCTAAGCCTATTAAATCAGCATTTATTGCCTCAGCATAACTCAACGCAACAGAAATAAAGATTGTATTTCTTCCAGGTACATAAGTATTGGGAATTGCATTTTGCTGTATACCATCAATAGGTAACTCCTTGGTTATATCTGTTAAAGAAGAACCGCCCCACAAAGATAAATCAAGCTTTACTATTTTGAATTCTTCTATTTCAAAGTGCTTGGCTATTGTCAATGCGGAATCTAATTCTTTTTTATGTCTTTGTCCGTAATCAAAAGATAAGCCAAATATTTTTGCTCTGGATGCTTTTGCTAAGCCTGTAACAGTAGAAGAATCCAACCCTCCTGATAATAAAATTACTGCAGATTTATTTTTTAAATCCATATAAACTATTTAATTTTTAAGTATTTGTGTGTCTGAAGACTTAAGTTCCATTCAGGATTATTTTTAACAAAATCAATTGTAAGTGATAACCCATTAACGTTTTCCCATGCGGGTTGTAAAAAATATTTTTTATCTAACTTATAAAAATTGCCTTTTGATGATAAGTTCTGATATTTGTTTATTATTTCTTGTTTTATATCAATTGCAAAATCAATATCTTTTTGGTCATTGATAATAATTTTTAATTCATTACAATTTTTCAAAAAATAAGTTTTGGGGGGTAAATGTCTTTTTGGAGATAAAGTAATCCAATCATAATTGCCTGATATTTTGTTTACGCCACTTGTTTCAATATGAATCTTGATTGGGTTTTGATTTTCTTCAGAAGTTTCTTTATTTATAGCTTGGCACAAATTATCTAAATTATGATGCAAAGGCTCACCACCAGTAATAACTAAAAAAGATGCTCCTTTTTGTCGAGCCTTTTTTACTTCATCTATTATTTCTTTGATTGGTGTTAGAGGGTATTTTTCTTTATCCCAAGAATGTTTAGTATCGCACCATGAACATCCAACATTACAGCCAGCTAGTCTTACAAAAAAAGCACTTTGGCCTGTGTGAAAACCCTCTCCTTGTAATGAATGAAATTTTTCTACTATTGGTAAGAAATTTGTCATTATTTCATTCAAGAAAAATAAATAATATTAATTTGATTGTTTTAATTTTTGCTGCGATGCTTTGATCAACCCTTTAAATAATGGATGTGGCTTCCCTGGCCTTGATAAGAATTCAGGATGGTATTGGCAAGCTAAAAAATATGGATGATCAACTAATTCAATTAGCTCTACTAATCTTCCATCTGGTGATGTACCACTTATTTTGTATCCAGAATCTAAAAAACTTTGTTTGTAGTAATTATTAAATTCATATCTATGTCGATGTCTCTCATAAATTACATCTTCGTTATATAACTCTTTACCAAATGTATTTTTTTGAAGTCTACACGGATAAACTCCCAATCTCATAGTGCCTCCAAGATCAACAATATCTTCTTGTTCAGGTAATAAATGTATAACAGGGTTTGGAGAGTCTGGGTTTAATTCCGAGCTAGATGCACCCGGTAAGTGGGCTAGATTTCTTGCCCATTCTATTACTGCGCATTGCATACCTAAACATAAACCTAGGAAAGGAATCTTTTTTTCTCTTGCAAATTTTATTGCTGTAATTTTTCCATTCACTCCTCTATTTCCAAATCCTCCTGGAACGACAATTGCATCAACATCATTTAAATACTCTTCGGCTGATTTTTTCTCAATCATTTCAGCACTTACCCAATACAAATCTAATAAAGCTTTTTGTTCAATACAAGCATGTCTTAATGCCTCCACTACTGAAAGATATGCATCACCAAGTTCTATATATTTTCCAACTAAAGCAACTTTTATAGGTTGACCGGGATTTCTAAGATTATGAATTATTTTTTCCCAATTCTCTAAATCGCATTCTTTATCTTCAAGTTCTAGGCATTTTAAAGTCTCTTTACATAAACCTTCATTCTTTAAAGAAAGCGGAACTGAATAAATACTATCAGCATCTAATGCTTCAATTACACAATTAAGATTAACTCCGCAGAAACCACTGAGTTTTCTTTTGAGCCCTTCATTAATTTCTTTATCACTCCTGCATACAAGTAAATCTGGTTGTATACCGATGGATCTTAACTCCTTAACAGAATGTTGAGTAGGTTTAGTTTTTATTTCACCAGAAGTTTTGATGTAAGGAAGTAAAGTTACGTGGATATAAGCTACATCATTTTTGTTAACATCATTTTTAAATTCTCTTATTGCCTCTAAAAACGGTAATGATTCAATATCTCCGACTGTTCCACCAATCTCTGTTATAACAATATCAGCATTGCTATTATCTGCTACTCTTTGAATCCTTTCTCTTATTTCTCCTGTGATGTGAGGAATAACTTGTACTGTTCCTCCGTTATAACTCCCTCTTCTTTCTTTATTAATTACTGCTTGGTAGATAGATCCTGTTGTGACACTATTCAAACGAGTCATTGCAGTGTCAGTAAATCTCTCGTAGTGACCTAAATCTAAATCCGTTTCAGCCCCATCTTCTGTAACGAAAACTTCGCCATGTTGAAACGGGCTCATTGTTCCTGGATCAACATTTAGATAAGGATCTAGTTTAAGTATTGAAACGCTATATCCTCTTGATTTTAATAATCTTCCTAAGCTTGCGGCAACAATACCTTTACCAATGCTAGAAACAACTCCTCCAGTAACAAAAACAAATTTTGACATTAAATATTTTTAATTAAACACTACCTCCTTATATTTTATTTAAACAAAAAATTTATTGATCATCCATAAATAGTTTATTCATCAATTGTTATTTCAATATTTAATTCTTTTAATTGGGATTTGGATACATTTGAAGGTGCATTGGTTAGAAGACATTTTGCTTGTTGATTTTTTGGAAAAGCGATTGTTTCTCTAATTGAATCTTCCCCCAAAATAAGCATTGCTATCCGATCTACCCCAAATGCGATTCCCCCATGAGGCGGAGCACCCATTTCGAGAGCTTCAATTAAAAAACCAAATTTTTCATCAATTTGATTATCAGTTAATCCAACCGTTCTAAGAACTTCTCTTTGCATTTCGGCTTGATGGATACGCAGAGAACCACCTCCCAGCTCTAATCCATTTAGCACTAAGTCATAAGCATGTGCTGTAGAGCTCGCTATTTTTTCTTTTATTTCTTTTGAATCTTCAAGCTTAATATTTTTAGGAGAACAAAAAGGATGGTGTAAAGCTTCAAATCTTTTTTCTTCTTCATTTATTTCAAACATAGGAAAATCTGTGACCCACAAAAAGTTCCATTTATCTTTCTCTACTAGCTTTAAATCTTTTGCAATATATTGCCTGACTCTATCTAATGATTGATTTACAATTTGCGTATTTCCTGCTCCTAAAAGAATTAAGTCACCATCTTTTGCTTCTGTTATTTTTAAAATATTAGAAATATGATCATTATTTAAATTATTTTTTATTGCCCCAATTGTTTCAAGTTCATCTCCTTTAACTCTTATGAATGCTAAACCTCCAGCTCCTGCATCTTGGGCAACTTTAAAAATATCTCCTCCAGGTTTGATACGAACGTTACTAATACTTGTGTTTCCATTTTTAACAGTTATGGATTTTATTGCCCCACCCATCTGAATTGCTTTGGTGAAAATGTTAAAACCAATATTGCCCAGTATCTCTCCTAAATTCCTAAGCAACATTCCATATCTTGTATCTGGTCTGTCTGTGCCATATTTGTCAATGGCTTCTTGCCAAGTCATTCTTGGAAACTCCTCATTGAAGTTTATATTCAGTACATTTTTCCACACATTTTTTATTAGTTTTTCATTAAAAGAAATGATTTCTTCTTCACTTACAAAACTCATTTCAATATCAAGCTGTGTAAATTCTGGTTGTCTATCAGCTCTTAGGTCTTCATCACGGAAACATTTTGCGATTTGATAGTATTTATCTAACCCTCCTACCATTAAAAGTTGTTTAAATAATTGTGGAGATTGTGGTAAAGCAAAAAAATCACCGTCTGAAAGCCTAGCTGGAACTAAAAAATCTCTAGCTCCTTCTGGAGTTGATTTCGTCAGTAATGGTGTTTCAACCTCTGTAAATCCAGAATTATCAAGATACTCTCTTACTGCTTTAATAATTTTATGTCTTGCCTTTAAGTTTTTGAGTAATTTTCCTCTTCTTAAATCTAAATATCTATATTTTAGTCTAAGCTCTTCTCTTGTATTTTCATAATCATGTACTGAGACAGGAAATGGTAAATTATTTTTAATTTGATTAAGAATTTGTAGATCTTTAACTTTTAGTTCTAACTCTCCAGTGAAAATATTTTTATTTACCGAATCCTTTGGTCTTTCATTAACAATTCCATTAACCATTATCACAGTTTCATTTCTAAGAATCTCAGCCTGTTTAAAAAGTGTCGCACCATCTTCAGGATTAATAGTAATTTGCAAAAATCCAGTATGATCACGCAAATCTATAAAAATTACACCCCCATGATCTCTTCTTCGATCAACCCATCCACATAAATTAACTACTTTCCCAATATCTGACTTATTGAGTTCTTCACAAATTTTGTTTCGCATCTAGAAATGACTTGTTGAGCAATAATTTATAATAATAATTCTTAAAGGGTAAATTTAGTTAAATATCTTTTTTATAAAAAGCTCTCTTCGTTAATGTTCCTTTAAATGTTTTACCTCTGATTGAAATCTCAACAACATTATTTAAAGTTGCGTGAGAATTTTGAATATAAGCAAAAGCTATTGCCTTTTGCTTCGTCGGGGACCAACTACCGCTAGTTATAGTTCCAATATTTTTTCCATCTTTAAATACTTCGCATCCTTTTCTTCCAATAGCTCTACCCTCAATAGTTAGACCAACTAACTTTTTCTTAATACCGAATCTTGATTGTTTTTCAAGAAAATCTCTCCCAAAAAATTCATGATTATTTTCTAAATGTACTAGCCAACCTAATCCTGCTTCATACGGTGTAGTTGTTTCATCTAAATCTTGTCCATATAAGTGCATTCCCGCTTCAAGTCTTAAGGTATCTCTAGCACCTAATCCACAAGGCTCAATATTTTTTGAAACTAAGAAATCCCATAATTTAATTGCTGCATTTGCGGATAATAAGATTTCCAAACCATTTTCACCTGTGTAGCCTGTTTTCGAAAAGAAAATCTTTTCTTCAGGTGAAATATGTTTAAAAATTTTATATTCACAACCAAAGTAAGGAATATATGAAATCGACGATTCAATCCATTCTTCAAATAATTTAAAGGAATTTTTCCCCTGAAGTGCAAGGAGGACCTTATCTTTTTTAGCGTTTGATATAGAAATATTGTTGGTATGTAAATTATTTTTAATCCAAGAAAAATCAATTTGGTATCTGCTTGCATTTACTATTAAAAAAATTTCTGAGATATCACCTTCTTGTTGACCAAGGTCATAAATTATTAGGTCATCTATAATTCCTCCCTTTTCATTTAGCATTAATGTATAGAGCCCTTGCCCTTCTGAAAAGGAGTATAAATTAGTAGGAAAAAATTTTTGAATATATTCTTTAGGATTAATACCTTTAAGAGAAATTACACCCATGTGGGAAATATCAAAGAATCCTGCTGATTCTCTTACTGATTCATGTTCGTTTATTAATCCCGAAAAGGATATGGGCATTTCCCATCCTGCAAAATTGACTAACTTTGCATTTGACTTAATATACTTTGAATAAAGTGGACTTTTAAGCAAATCCATGAAATATTTAATGAGTTATTTAGTTTTTTATACTCTAGTTTAGAAATTTTTTATTGCATATTTTTTAATGACATAATTAAGCTTCTCAGTACTTTTGCTGCAACTATACTACTGACATAATTAAGCTTCTCAGTACTTTTGCTGCAACTACACTACTGACTCCGCTGTTATCAATTTCTGGAGATAATTCCACAATATCTGAAGCAACAATTCTAAAGTTTTTTAAAGTTTCAAGAATCACTTCAAAGTCATTCCAAAAAAAACCTCCTGGTTCTGGAGTCCCCGTACCAGGTAATAAACTTGGATCAAACCAATCCAAATCTATTGTTAAATATATTGGAGAATTAGAGTAAGGAAGAAGAGCTTTTTTTAATTCTTGGGCATTTTCTCCCGGCAAGAATTTTACTAATTGATTGTGTTGACCCATAAATTTAAACTCTTCTTTGGTGCCACTTCTTATTCCAACTTGCAAAATCTTTTTTTCAGGTAAGACATCTAAACATCTTTGCATTGCACAGGCATGACTATAATTATTTCCCATATATGAGTTTCTTAAATCTGCGTGAGCATCTAGTTGAATTAAAATCAGATCTGGATATTTATTTACTAACGCCTCAATAGCACCACTAGTAATAGAGTGCTCACCTCCAAGCATAATGGGAGTAAGGCTTTGACTAATAATAAAATCTGTTGCTGATTTGACTGATTTAATGACAGACTTTGAGTCATTTTTATTTATTTCTAGTGAACCAAAATCAACATAATTAAAATCTTCTAAATCTTTGCCTAATCTTGGACAAAATGTTTCTAAGCATGTGCTTACTAGCCTGATGGCATTTGGACCAAATCTAGTCCCTGACTTATAAGAGCACGTACCATCATAATTGACTCCAAATATTCCAATTGAACAGTCATCAAGATTTCTTTTAGCCCCCATAAAAATTGCACTTTCGTTATCAAATAAATTTTTATTGATCATTTTTCGAATTGAGTTCTTTTGCAATTTTATTTGGCATCATTTTAAATGCAGCATTTTGAAAATTTAAATTCCAAACATCACAACCCTCTTCAATTCTCATGACTTCTTTGTAATTGAGTTTTGATAAATTTAATTCTTCCTCTGAAGCGAATGTCCAACTCCAAATACCACTTGGATATATGGGCACAAATGAATACATAGTTTCAGATAATTTAAATATCTTATTGAGTGATTTTAAAATATGTATATGAATATTTTTGAATGATTCAGGCGATTCACTTTGAGTCGCTAATATCCCCTTTTTAGTAAGTATTCTTTTACATCCTTTATAAAAAGAATCTGTAAATAACAAATTAGAAAATTCTGATGGATCTGAACAATCTATAAAAATAACATCATAAAAATTATCTTTAGTTTTTTCTACCCATTTAACACCATCATCAATATTTATAGATAATCTTTTATCACTCCAAGCTTCACCTCCAATTTCTTTTAAAAATGTTTTAGATACTTGTATGACATCTTCATCAATTTCTACCAAATCAATTTTCGTAACTTGAGAGTATTTTAAGCATTCTCTTGCAGTTCCACCATCACCCCCTCCAATAATCAGTATATGAGATTTCTTATCAATACTACTTAACGCTGGATGAACAAGACATTCATGATAATATTTTTCATCTCTCAATGATGTCATCCAACATCCATCTAACATTAAAGCTTTACCATAAAAATCATTTTCTATAATAAGAATTTCTTGATATTTAGATTTTTTTTTAAGTATTACTTTCCCATTGAGCCCAAATCTTGAGCCTTTATGGTACTCATCTATCCAAGTTGGCATATCTTTCATTTTTTTTTCAATTTTTCT
Organism: Prochlorococcus sp. AG-686-P16; assembly: GCA_003208695.1. GTDB lineage: Bacteria > Cyanobacteriota > Cyanobacteriia > PCC-6307 > Cyanobiaceae > Prochlorococcus_A. Next base: position 11,460 of record QCVY01000010.1, read on the forward strand.
CTTATTAGTGTTTTTTTAGCAATTTCCCAAAGTCGCTGAAAATCTTTTGGGTTTTGTTTTTTAATATTATCTCCTACATGATCTTCAATTATTGAAAATCTGTCTAAAAATTTTTTATTAGTTTTTTGAAGAGACGATTCTGGATTTATTTTTAGAAAGTTTGAAAGACTTATTAAAGTAAAGTAAACATCTCCAAATTCATTTTTTATATCTGGTGCCTTTTTACTCTTTATTGCCTCTTTTAATTCACAAATTTCTTCTTCTAATTTATCAAAAATCTTTTTACTACTTTCCCACTTAAAACCGTATTCTTTGACAGTATTGGTTATCTGGTTTGATGCTATAGCTGCAGGAAAACTTTTTATTTTTGAATTTAATCGTCTACTAATTGATGATTCCTTATAGGATGTCTTATTTTCTGAATTTTTAATATTTTCCCAAATGTCTTGTGACTTTTTTAGAGATACTTTTTCTTTTTTTTTAAAAATATAAGGATGTCTATTAACAATTTTGTTATTTAAATTTTCAATAACATCTTTTAATTCAAATTGTTTTTCTTCAAAGCCAATCTCTGCATGAAGCATTATTTGTAATAAAAGATCTCCTAATTCTTCACACATATTATTCGCGTTTTTTTCATATATTGCATCAATAAATTCACTACTTTCTTCATTTAAAAATGGGATTAAGGATTTATGTGACTGTATTTTTTGCCATGGGCAGCCCCAAGTTTTATCTTTTAAATATTTAATATTTGATATTAAAATCTTGAAACTCTCTAAAGTGTTTGGATCACTATCTTTTTGATTTTTATATCCATTTTTTAAGTTCATAAAACTGTATCTTATTTATTCAATTTTGCCTTAATCATGAAATATTTAAATACTTAGTATAAAATTTTCAACTTCATCTACTAGAATAGATATTTAAAGGGCGATTAGCTCAGCGGTAGAGCGCCTGCCTTACAAGCAGGATGTCCCTGGTTCGAACCCTGGATCGCCCATTTTCTTTTTTAACAATGACTGAGATCGTTAATCTTTCAATCAGTCAAACTGCAGCATCAGAGCTTTCAAGGCAAGCATCCTTTGGCGGATCCCCGGGTGAAATGTCTATTGATTTAATTAAAGATGATATAGGCTCTGAAGGTTGGATACATATTAAATTAAAACCAGGTACATGTAACGGATCTCCATTATCCAGGACTGAAGGCATAACTTTATATGCTGACACTAAAAATTTTCACTTGTTAAAAGATTTAAAACTTGATTATTACAGTGATTTAAGTGGTGGAGGTTTTCTTATCTCAACTCCTAAAAATGCCAAGAGGTGTGCTTGTGGCTCTGGTTTTAAACTCTTGTAGTTTTACATATATTTGGCAAACTTATATTTTTTTAAATTATTTGCTTCTGTCAATATAAAATAAGTAAAAAGCTAATGAAATAACTATTGCAAATGAATGAGTCTAATGATGAACTTATATTAAATAATTATTTGCCTTCCCAAGTAGAACAAAAGTGGCAAAAACAATGGGATAGTTTAAGAGCATTTAGTCCTAATCCTAGTGATAAAGGGGACCCTTTTTGTATAGTTATTCCGCCTCCAAATGTTACAGGGTCTTTGCATATGGGCCATGCCTTCAATACTGCATTAATAGACGTGATTATTCGTTTTCAAAGACTTCTTGGTAAAAATGTTTTGTGTTTACCTGGTACTGACCATGCTTCAATAGCCGTTCAAACTATTCTTGAAAAACAATTAAAAACTGAGGGTAAAAATAGCGAAGATATTGGAAGAGAAGAATTTTTAAAAAGAGCCTGGATTTGGAAAGAGCAAAGTGGGGGTAAGATAATATCCCAATTAAAGAGGATTGGGTATTCCGTAGATTGGGAAAGGGAACGATTTACTTTAGATGAAAAATTAAATGAAGCAGTTGTTGAAGCATTTAATATTTTACATGAGAAAAAACTTATTTATAGAGGTGAATATTTAGTTAATTGGTGTCCAGCATCCCAATCAGCAGTTAGTGATCTTGAAGTTGAAATGCAGGAGGTTAATGGATACTTATGGCATTTTAAATATCCACTAATTTCTGATCAGGGTCAAATCTTAGATGAACATTTAGAGGTCGCAACAACTCGACCTGAAACCTTATTGGGAGATACTGCTTTAGCTGTAAATCCAAATGATGAAAGATATAAAAAATATATTGATAAAAAAGTGAAAGTACCTTTTGTTGATAGAGAAATACCTATTATTTCTGATATACATGTTGATAAGGATTTTGGTACAGGTTGTGTAAAGGTTACCCCAGCTCATGATCCGAATGATTTTGCTATCGGGAAAAGGAATAATTTAAAGCAAATCAATATAATGAATAAAGATGGAACTCTTAATATTAATGCAGGCAAGTTTCAGGATTTAGACAGATTTGAAGCTAGAAAACAAATCATAAAGGAATTAGATACTTTAGGTTTATTAACTAAAATAGAAGACTATAAAAATACAGTGCCTTTTTCTGATAGAGGAAAAGTGCCAATTGAGCCATTATTGTCAACCCAGTGGTTTTTGAAAATGGACAATATTTCTTCAAGTTGTCTAAAAGAACTTGATTCTAAGAAGCCTACCTTTATTCCTCAGCGTTGGGAGAAAGTTTATAAAGATTGGTTAGATAATATTAATGATTGGTGTGTTAGTAGACAATTATGGTGGGGACATCAAATCCCTGCATGGTATGTATTAAAACAATCAGAAGACTCAATAGATCAAAATACTCCATATGTTGTTGCCAGAAATGAGGAAGAAGCATTAAGCAAAGCTTCTAAAGAATTTGGGTCTAATTTTCGACTTATTCGTGATAAAGATGTTTTAGATACTTGGTTTTCAAGTGGTTTATGGCCTTTTTCTACATTGGGATGGCCTAATACTAATGATGCAGATTTTAAAAAATGGTATCCAAATAGTGTTTTAGTTACCGGTTTCGATATTATTTTCTTTTGGGTAGCCAGAATGACAATGATGGGAAAAACTTTTACGAATAATATTCCATTCAAAGATGTTTATATTCATGGTTTAGTTCGCGATGAAAATAATAAAAAAATGAGTAAAAGTTCAGGTAACGGAATTGATCCTTTGTTGTTGATTGATAAATATGGTTCTGATGCTTTGCGATTTGCTTTACTTCGTGAAGTCGCTGGTGCTGGTCAGGATATAAGGCTTGATTTTGATAGGAAAGAAAATACTTCTTCAACGGTTGAAGCATCAAGGAATTTTGCAAATAAACTTTGGAATGCTACTAAATTTGTTTTAATAAATAAAACTTCTTCTGTAAATTATTCTTTAAATGAAAGTGATGAAAAATATTTAGAATTATCTGATCAGTGGATTTTATCAAAATTAAATCAGTTGAATACAAAAGTATCCAATCTTTTAATTGAATATAAATTAGGCGAATCTGCAAAATTATTATATGAATTTGCATGGAATGACTTTTGTGATTGGTATGTTGAATTTGCAAAACAAAAATTTAATAATAAAGAATCTCATAACAGACAAATATCTGAAAAAATATTAATCAAAGTACTTACTGATGTGTTGGTTATGATGCATCCCTTTATGCCACATATCACTGAAGAACTTTGGCATAAATTGCAAATAAAACCTGACCAAATTTTATTATCTCTTCAGAAATGGCCTTTATTAGAAAAAAAATATATAAATTCTCAAATAGATAAATCCTTTCAAGAGCTTTTTGAAATCATTAGATTGATTAGAAATCTTAGAGTTGAGTTAGGACTTAAGCCGTCTCAACTGGTTCCTGTTTACTTAATTTCAGATAATGTTGAATTAACTAACTTTTTGAAAACTTTAATGGTTGATATTAAAACTTTTACTAAATCATCTGAAGTTTTTATTTGTAAATCTAAGGATATCGATAAAAATAATTTTGCTAAGTCTTTTTCTGGAATTATTGGTGATCTAGAAGTCTATTTACCTTTCAATGATTTTGTAAATCTAGAAGCTTTAAAGGATAGACTTACTAAGGACCTGCAAAAAGTTAATTCTGATATAGAAACGTTAAATAAGAGAATATCCAACAAAAACTTTATAGACAAAGCTCCTAAAGATATTGTTGAGGAATGTTTTGCCAAGTTGAAAGAAGGAAATTTGCAATCGGAAAGAATAAATAAAAAGCTTAAATTATTAAAATGATATGACTTCTTTTTTTGAAAATATCTATGAATTAGCCTTTTTTTTTAATACAAACATTGGGATTTTAGCTTTTATCCTTTTATATATCTTAATTGTTTTATTAATTCTTCCTGCTTCTTGGTTATCTTTACTAGCTGGTTTTTTATATGGTTCTTATCTCGGTTCAATAATAGTTTTTTTTGCGGCAGCTATTGGAGCTTCAGTAGCATTTTTTATTTCAAAAAGTTTTTTATCAATCAAGCTTAAAAAAGTTATTAATCGTTTCCCAAGATTAAGTCTTATGGAACAAGTTGTGCAGAAAGGTGGTCTCAAATTAATCCTTTTAGCACGACTTTCTCCTATCTTTCCTTTTAGTATTCTTAATTATTTTTATGGGTTAAATAATATTAAATTTAGAAACTTTGCTCTTGGTCTTTTAGGAATCATTCCTGGAACATTTCTTTATTGTTCTATAGGCAGCTTGGCAAAAAGTTTGCAGGACTTAAAAAATTTACAGCCAACAAATAATTTATTTATAACAATTATTAGTGTGGTTTCAACTTTGATGGTTGTTTATTTTTCAGCAAAGTACGCTAAAGAATATATTAATGAATCAAAAGAAATTAATCTCTGATATTCCAATCTCTTATAGAAGCAATAATTACAAACCAAAAAAGTCTTAGTTTTCCAAGCAAACTTTTATTAGATTGTAATTCTATATATTTTGATTGACCGCATGAGGTTTTAATATATTTGAAAAGATTTTTGTTATCCATAAAAACCAATATCTTTAGGTGGTAATTTATTAATCATTAATAGTTTATTTCATTATCTACTTTTTTAGTTTTTCATGATTTATTGCTAACTTAAATACTGACTTCGAAGAAACTAATTATCTCAAAATTAGATTTTTTCACCTAGTTCGAAACCTCTAAAGCATTTGAATCTTGGGAACCTAAGGCTGAATGTTTCAGCATCTTGAGATTGAGTTCTTGCATCAGCTCTGATTTCTACCAATTGCCCGATTAGTTTATCTCTTCCCCTCCAATATTCTTCACGTTGAGAATCACTGAATCCACTACCGCAATTAAGACGATAATTATATTGATCATCTTTACCTTCAACCAAGATTGCTCCAAGTCTGCCTTCGTTTCGGCCTGTCCCTTCTTCTATTGCGACAACTCTTAAGGTGACTTCTATGAATGGTTTTGCTTTTAACCAATTATGTGTTCTTTTGCATTCATACCAACCATGAGGATTTTTAATCATCACGCCTTCATATCCCCCCTCGACGGCTGATTTGTTAAGTTCTACAAATCTACTTTGTCCTTCAGGAGTATCTAAATCCACATTTTCCCAGTCAAGTGTTTGAACATGTTTTAAACGAGTTGCATTTTTTGCTACCCAATCTTTTACCAACATACTTCTAGTTGTTTGATCTTTTTCCCATAAACCCTTCTTGAAATCTTTAATTGGACAAATATCAAATAAGTGTAAAACTGCATCTTTGGATTGTTTGCCATCTTTTCTATGTACTTGCTTCATTAGGTCTTGAAAATTAGCACTCATTACTTCACCATCTAAGACTAAATCGTAGGGGGTAGGATGTTTCTCTAATACTTTTTCTATTTCTGTAATGATATGACCAAAGTTATTAAACTGTTTACCGTTTCGAGAAAACATTTCTACTTTATTTTTTCTAATAATTGTTAATACTCTGACTCCGTCTAATTTAATCTCAATTTGTTTTTTGCCTATCATTTTCTTTTCATGGTTTGCGCTGTCATGTGCAAGGGGACATGAGAAAATAGGTATCGTATATTTTGGAAATTTTTTTGCAACTTTGTTTATTGTTTTTTCAGAAACACCACAACGAAGATCTTTAATCAATACGCGTCTATAAAATCCGTTCCATTGTTCTTTAGTTGCAGATTTCATAACTAAATTGATCGCATCTCTAGCAGCATGCCCAGTAAGTTCTCTTTTGATTAATTGATTTGTTAATTCTTTAAAAATACTCCATTTACATCCTTGAATAGATGTCTCTTCTTCTTTTTCAGGTACCTGCTTTACTCCAAAAGTTACTAAAGGATCTAAGGCCATACTTATTCCCTCAAAAAAATCATTCATTCCTTGTTCCATTGCTTCAAAAATGATTTTTTCTTTATCTAATCTGCTTGGGTGTAATTCTAATTTTTTTATTATTTCTTCTTTCCGAAGTTCTTCATGTTTCACAAATTTTGAACCTTTACTAATTTACTTTGGATATTCTGTCTATCTTCCAATCTTTATCATTTTTTGAAAAAGTAAAATCTAGGGGAAGTTCATCTTTTTTATCTTCAGATTTTAAATTTAAAGTAATTATGATTTGATCTTCTTGAACTCTTGGTCTTCCTGACTTTAAATTTCTATACTTATTTAAATTTAAGCCAGCTAAAAATTTTAGAAAGTCCTGACGTTTTACATGTGTTTTGTAAGTTTTAGTAGTTAGTCCATATGCAGCGTCAATTCTACCCGCTGCTACTTGATCAAAAAATTTCCGTACCAACGGATTAATTCCTCTAGCGCTTACAACAAGTTTAACAGCATTGAAGGTCCAAAAAGAAAAAAGCACTGCTCCACCAACCAATAAAGCTTTTACCCCAATATCTTTTACTAGTAATGCATCCATTTTGTAATTAGTTTTTTTAATTTTAAGAAAATAAATCGTTTTTGATGACTTTTTTTGTCAAAATAATACTAAATTTAATCGATAATGTCTTTAATTCCTCTTTTACCAGTATTTCATAAGTTTAATAGGCAATTTTTTGATCAATCTTTAACAACTACTAATAGAGAACCTTTAATAAAGGTTAGATGGAGCGATAATAGATTAAAGACAACTGCAGGTTTTTATAAGCGCAAACAACTTAAAGGAGTAATTGATTCAGAAATAATTTTGTCAAAGCCAATTTTAACTAAATTATCTTGTAACGAAATTTACAGTACCTTATGTCATGAAATGATTCATGCATGGGTAGATAGGATTCTGAATATTAATGAGATACATGGGCCAAATTTCTTGAGTAAAATGAATGAAATTAACAAAGAAGAGAATAATTTTCAGATAAGTATTAGACATAATTTTCCTGTTGAAAGAAAGGCACTAAAATATACCGGTAAATGTTTAAATTGCGGGGAGAAATATTTGTATAGAAAAAGAATTAGAAATATTGCTTGTAAAAAATGTTGTAATTTGTTCTTTAATGGATCCTGGAATAAAAAATGTTTAATTTTGTTTGATTGATAATTTAAAAATGTGACTTTGTTTCTTTATTTAGAATTTTCTATTATGTTGTTGTAACTTGATATTTAAAAGCAAAGATAATTTATGGATTCTCGTAGACCTAGAAACTTTAGAAATAATTTTGACAGAACAATACTTGATAAACAAGTTGACAAAATTTTTGAAACAGGTAGACAATTTGTTGATGGTGTATCAGGTTCTAGACCCGGTAAAAAAAGAAATACTGATTTTCAAGGAATATCTCGCAGGAACGTTAAAAATGTCGGAAGATGGGTCTCAGATAAAATGGATATGTTTTTTGAAGAAGAAGATGATTGGTCTGATCAGGGAAATAGTAATGAAGCGATACAAGATATGAAATCTTTTTCAAGAGAATCTAAATTTATTGATGAAAAGAAACCATCATCTAAGCGTCCTTTAGAGGCATTATCTTTAAGGCAACCTAAAACTCTCCAAATAGATGAACAAAAGAAGTTACCTTATGGAACATCAAACTCTTTTGATGAATGGCCGGATGATTCAGATTTAAAAGTTGATAGATGGCAAAGATCTTATGAAAGAAGTAATGAGATTAATGTAAATCAAGATAATCCAAAAAGCGTTTCAAATAATGGAAGAAGTATTCCAAGGTCAAGAAGAAGAAGAATATAGATTAGAAAAATTTTGAATTCCTGATGGACCTAACCAAGTTTCTAATAAAGGATTGAAGACTTCGCGAATAATAGTTAAAGGTTTTTTATTACGAAAAAATCTGTAATTTCTTGACCAAAAAGGTCCTTTAACGCAAAATTCCTCCTCTAACCAATTTGAATTAACTATTGAAATGCTATCCACTTCTCTAAATAATTCTGATCTATCTTGAGTTAAGTTTTTCCATATTGGTTCTTCTTTTGCTTTTAAATTTTGACTGACTTGTTCTGAATTCCACCAACTTTCAGCCCAGGCAAGATTTTTGTTTTGATTTCTAATCCAAACTTGTCTTCTAATTAAAGGTTCTTTTAATTGATTGATTTCTCTTGGGCCTTCTTTATTAAATAAAGGATCTATATGCATAGTTATTAATTTGATTTTTGTTTCGTGATTAGTTAAAAGTTGTAAATGTCTTGTTGGACTACCATCTCCTAGTAACATTAATTTCCATGCTCCAGATATTTTAGGTAAAGAATTTGCAAGTAAAAAAGCAGTGGCTTTCTCTTCCCATAAAATTCTTGGTGAGTTGAAGAGTTTATTATTCAGTGCTTTTACCTATATCTTTTAAGATGATAACTTTTTTTCAACAAAACTATTTGTCTTTTCTTTTTTTAGTTCCTTTATTTTGAGCCAAACTAGTAATGCTGTTAAATCAGCTTTGCTGACACCAGGTATTTTAGATGCATCACCAAAATTAGTAGGTTTTATTTTATTTAAATTTTCGCGGGCCTCCAAAGATAAAGTATCTATTTGGTCATAATTAATTTCTGTTGGAAGTGATTTGAGACTTTGACGATTTATCTGATCAATGTTATTTTTTTGTCTTTTCAGGTAGCCTTCGTATTTAATATCTATTTCAACTCCTTCAATTACTGCTATTGGTAGAGTGTTGTCTACTAAATCATATTTTATAAAATCAGAATAGTGAAGATTTGGTCTTTTTAAAAGTTCTTTTAATGTCGTCGATCCTTTAATTTTTGATCCACTATCTAGCTCTATTTTTTTAGCGATTTCATCAGTACATTTTAAACGTGTATTTTCTAATCTTGAATTTTCTTCTTTAAGTAATTTCATTTTTTTCTTATGAGCCAACCATCTTCTTTCATCTATTAAGCCTATTTCAAAACCTAAAGGAGTTAGTCTCCTGTCCGCATTATCTCCTCTTAAGGTAAGTCTATATTCACTTCTACTTGTAAGAACTCTATATGGTTCTTTTAGATCTCTTGTTATTAAGTCGTTTATCATAGTGCCTATATAGCTGCTTTCTCTTGAAAAGATTATTGGATCTTTCATACTTATTTTTCTAGTTGCATTAATTCCTGCAACTAATCC
>QCVY01000011.1 GCA_003208695.1 Prochlorococcus sp. AG-686-P16
TTTTCCCTGGATGGAGAGCTAGTTTGAATTCGGGGGAGAAAATATCATTAAAAATTTATAAACATAAAAATTTAGTAAGAAATCCAGTCGCCGTAGATAAAATTATTGACAGACTTCTTAAATAACAGATGTTAGACCTAAGTGTCTTATTAAAGAGTCAGTTTTTGGTTCTCGGCCTCTAAATAATTTAAATACTTCTAAAGGAGAGAAACTTCCTCCAAGACTTAAAATTGTATCTTTGAATTTTTTACCTATTGCCTTAATATTTTGATTATTTTCCAAGTCTGCCTCTTCAAACATAGAAAAAGCATCGGCACTTAAAACCTCGGCCCATTTATAAGAATAATATCCAGCTGAATAGCCTCCTGCAAATATGTGACTAAAGCAACAAAGGAATTTATCTTCTTGTATGGGTTCAATTACTGTTGTATTTCTGGCAATTTCATTTCTTATCTCTTCAGAATTTTTACCCTGATTACTATAAATATTGCTATGCAATCTCATATCTGTAATTGCAAAATGTAATTGTCTTAGAGTAGCCATCCCGCAATTAAAAGTTCTATTCTTTACTAATTTTTCAAAATTCTCATCAGATAATCTCTCCCCTGTTTCATAATGTTTTGCAATATTTAATAATGTGTTTTTGTGAAAACACCAGTTTTCCATAAATTGACTTGGAAGTTCAACAGCATCCCATTCGACATTATTAATACCGGCTGCTTGTGGAAGATTTACAGTGGTAAGCATATGTTGAAGACCATGACCAAATTCATGAAAAAGGGTTTGAACTTCATCAAAACTCATCAAACTTGGTTTGTCTTTGGATGGTGGGGTTTGATTACAAACTAGATAGGCAACAGGTAATGTATTTCTACCAATATTATTTTTGTTAAGGCATTCGTCCATCCATGCACCTCCTCTCTTTGACTCAGGACGAGAGTAGGGGTCCAGATAAAATGAAGCTATTTTTTTATCATCTTTATTTAGGATATTAAAAAACAAAACATCATTATTCCAAATAGGAGCTTCATTAGGGGCTTCAATTACTTTAATTTCGAAGAGCTTTTCAGTAAGTTTAAAGAGACCTTTTAAAACATCATTAAGAGGAAACCATGGTCTAAGTGATTCTTGATCTAAATTAAGTTTTTCCTTTCTGAGAAGTTCAGACCAATAGCTAATATCCCAAGATTGAAGATTTTCAGAACTTGGAAATCCATTATCTTTTGAAAACTTATTAAGACTCTCTAATTCATTTTTGGCTGTTTTAAAGGCAGGCTTTCTAAGCTCCTCTAAAAGTTTTTCAACATTTTTAATTTCTTTAGCCATTTTTGTTGAAAGACTTAATTCTGCCCAGCTTTCATAACCAAGAAGCTTAGCCTGTTTAGTCCTTAGAGATAGAATCTCTTCAATAATATGAGAGTTATTTTTTTCACCATGAGAGGCTCTACTCACAAAAGCTTTATATAATTTTTCCCTGAGATTACGATTATTGGCATATGTCATAAACGCGGTATAAGTCGGAATATCTAAACTTAATTTCCAGGGACCTTTTTTTGCGTCAGCTTCACCTTCTTTTTTTAAATATTCGTGAGCTGATATTGACATTAATTCTAGAACCCTTTCTGGAACTCCATCTATTTGAGATTTGTCATTTATAATTAAATACCAAGAATTAGTTGCATCTAAGACATTATTGCTGAAATTTGTAGATAATTTTCCAAGCTTTTCAGAAATAACATTGAATTCTTTCTGGTTATTTATACTTAATGAAATACCTCTATGTTCCATTTCGAGAATTTCTTTATCTAGAATTCTATTCTTGATCCCATCAAAATTATTTGTTTCTTTAAGCTTTACCAGAGAATTATAAATAATTTTGCTTTGTCCAAACTTATTACTTAAATTAATAATTTCAGGTAGAAACTTTGAGTAAATTTCTCTTAAGCTTTCGGAATTTTTTACTCCATTAAGATGACTTATAACTCCCCAACTCCACCTTAAAATTTCATTTACTTCATTTAAAGGATTAATTACTTTGTCCCATTCTAAATTTTCTTGCTCCATATAATTGAATAAAAAATTTTCAATATTTTTGAAATCTAGATTTATCTTCTCTATTACATTTGGGAATTCTTGATTAATTCTATCTGAAGTAAATTTATTAAATTCTGGTAATGCTCCGTAATTAAAAATTGAAGTTTCCATTTTATCGAAGATTAAAATTGACTAATGTTTGAGATGAACCCGACTAACTTAGCTAAAGTAAGTTGTTGACTGAGAGCGTTTGTTGATGATTCATATAAATTTATGGCAATTTTTGGCCAAAAACCTATGACTAAAGTAGGCAATAATAAACTGAACCCAATTGTCAATTCTCTACCATTCATCTCTTTTACAGTAGCTAGCGCAGGAATTCTAGGCCCAAAAAATACTCTTCTACACATTGAAAGAAGATATATGGGAGTTAGGACAAGACCAATTGCTGCAATAAGAATTGTGATTGATCTAAAAAGAGAGCTAAAACCATCTTGACTTGTGATCCCTAAAAATACTGTGATTTCGCTTATAAATCCACTCATTCCAGGTAAGGCCAGAGACGCTAGTGAGCTCGCCAGAAAAAAAGCAAATGTTATTGGTAAGACCTTTGCTAAACCACCCATGTTTGGAATTGACAGAGTATTTGTTCTCTCATAGAAGGAGCCCGTGACGAAGAACATTGCTGCCGCTATAAGTCCATGACTTATCATTTGAAGCATTGCTCCGCTTATACCTAAAGCATCTACTGCTCCAATACCCAGAAGAACAAAACCCATATGACTAACTGAACTGCATGCGATTCTTCTTTTTACGTTATCTTGTGCAAATGCATTTAAGGCTCCATAAATTATATTGATAATCCCAAGAATAATTAAAGCAGGTGCAAGATGTAGATGCACTTCGGGTAATATTTGAACATTAAATCTTAAGAGAGCGTATCCCCCCATCTTTAAAAGGATTCCTGCTAGTAACATTGATACTGGAGCATTAGCTTCCCCATGAGCATCAGGCAACCAAGTATGCAATGGGAATATAGGAAGTTTAACTCCAAAACCTATTAAAAAACCTAGATAAGATAATATTGCGAGACTACCTGTGACGTGTTTACTTGTTAATTCGGTAAGATTTAGGGTAAATGTATCGCCGCTCAAGGCAAGAGCAAGTCCACTTATAAGTATTAGTAAGGATGCTAAAGCGGTATAAAGAATAAATTTTGTAGCTGCATATAATTTTTTCTTACCTCCCCAAATAGCAATAAGAAGATAAACAGGAACCAATTCTAATTCCCAAGCTAAGAAAAATAATAAGAAATCTTGAGAAAGGAAAACTAGTGCTTGAGCTGAGGCCTGAATTAATAAAAGAGCAAAATATAAATTAGATTTTTTCTTTATCTTCCAACTAGCTGCAGCTGATAAAAATGTAATTAATCCACTTAAAGCTACTAATGGTGCAGATAATCCATCTACGCCTAGAGACCATTCTAAACCTATTGAGGGTAGCCAAGTTAATCTTTCAACAAGTTGTAGTGAACTATTTGTTGCATCGAATTTTTGGAAAAGGACTCCAATAATGAGTAAAAAATCTATAAATAAAAAACTTAATGAGATATTTCTTGGGAGTGTATTATCTTCTCCTTCCTTAGAGCTTAAAAAAGGCATTATCAATGCCCCAATTAAGGGTAATAAAACAATGGTGGATAGCAAAGGAAAAGATTCTAAATTCATAGAATAATGAATGATTTTTTTATTTTAGTTGAAGTTGTTCTAGCTTGAGACTATAACATTAAAAATGCCTAAGTAAAACTACTTACCAGAGATGTCTCTAAATTGACTCCCTGTTGTTTGGACATTTAAATATGGCGCTCTACTTGCCACTCCTATGTTTTCCCAAGCTTTTACCATAGCTTGACTGACTTCTCTCCCATTATCCTTTTTACACAAAGCTAAGATACTTGGCCCTGCTCCACTAATTGCACAGCCTAAAGCACCAGCTTGTAGTGCGGCATCTTTAACTTCCAATCCACCCTTAATAAGTTTCCATCGGTATGGTTCATGTAATTTGTCAAACATTCCCTCTTTTATTAATTCATCATTACCTGTTTTTAAGCCGTTTAGTAATAAAGTAAGTGCCCCCATATTTGTTACTGCATCAGAGATAGGTACATTCTTAGGCATTACTCTCCTTGCTTCACTTGTACTAAGACGTATAGCAGGTATCGCTACAACAGCTTTAATCGAATCGTTCCAGTCACATCTAATAATTCTCCATCTCTGAGAAGATGATCTGGCAGTTAAACAAAGTCCTCCCAAAAGAGAAGGAACTACATTATCAGGATGGCCTTCAATATCAATTGCAAGTTCTAAAAGTTTTTCTTTAGGTAAAGGGGAGTTCATAATCGCATTTGCTCCGATTAGTCCTGCAACTATTGCTGTGGCACTACTCCCTAGTCCTCGAGCAGGGGGGACTGCTAATTTTACTCTAGCTTCAAGAGCAAAAGGTTTAATATTGGCACTTTCCCATACTTTCTGCGCAGCCCTAAAAACTAAATTTTCTGGGCCTCCTCTTAAATGATTACCATCAGTACTCTCCATTATTAAATCAAATCGATCACCTCCTCCATCTATTCTTGTAAATATAAATTCGTTATATAAATCTAATGCTGCACCTAGACAGTCGAATCCAGGACCTAGATTAGCAGTAGTAGAAGGAACTGTTACTATTATTTTTTTTCCTACTTCTGGAGAAGACATATAAAAATTATTCTATTTGTGAAAGCATTTTTGCTCTGCAGGCTGCACTAAATAGTCCAAACTCTTCATCTAAGATTACATTCACAGGTATATTTCTAAGAATATCTTTTAATCTTCCTTTATCTGAAAATTGTTTCATAAATAAACCTGATTTAAAGTTTATTAAATGTTTTGGAGCGGTCCCTCCAGAAATCCATAAGCCTCCAAAACATAATTCTTGAAGAGCAACGTCTCCTAATAAAGAGGCGTAAGCCTCTAACCATATCTTCTCCACTTGAATCATTAATTTATCCCCCTGATTAGAAAAATTACAAATTTTTTGAGGAAGTTGTTTTCTTAACTTATCAGAAATTTTCAATTCTTTTAAGTCTTTTTGTAGAGGATGATTTTTGGCATCAGGTTTGCTTAGCCTCCATTCGGCTATTCTTGATAACCCAGTGCCACTAATAATTCTTTCACAAGATATCCTTTCAACTTTTAAGGAATATTTGAGCCAATTCTTTAATTCCCATTCTAAATTAGACTTTGGGGAGTATTCAACATGACCACCTTCGCTGGCTAAGACTTTTACTTTACTTCCAGATATTATGCCTTTTGCAATGCCTAGACCAGTGCCTGCTCCAACTATTGCATGCAAATCTTTGTTGCCGCCTGCTGAAGGGACTCCATTTTGAATAGTGGAATATTGACTTCTTTTTAAAAAAGGTATTCCATAAATTTGCACTGCAAAATCATTTACTAGTTCGCAACTTTTAAATTTAAATTTCTTTTTTAATCCATTGCCAGAAATATTCCATGACAAATTAATAATTACTGCATTGTTATTAGATATAGGACCTGCTACGGCGAAACAAGCAGAAGAAGGATAATTAATATTTTTGCATTCATTCTTTAAGAAATCTTCTAAAATTAAATCAATTGAATCCCATTCAGAAGATACATATTTTTTTTTAAAAATCAATTTAAGAGAATCAGTATTAACATCCTTTTCGAAAATTCCTAATAGAACTTTTGTCCCTCCTAGATCACAAGCAAGAAAATTCATCTATTCAAAATTATTCTATTCTTCCTTTCTTTTTTATTAATTCATCTATTAATTTATAAAGATTAGGCAAGTTTGAAATTCCTAAATCTGTTCCATCAAGGGCCCTTAAAGAAACTGAATCAACTTCTTCTTCTTTGTCACCAATAACTCCAATTAATGGAATTCTTCCAATTGTTGCCTCCCTTATCTTATAACCTACCTTTTCATTTCTTATATCAACTTTTGATCGATATCCTTTGATATTTAAAAATTGATTAAACTCCTTACATTTTTCTATATTTCTATCGGTAATGCTTAATAAAATAATCTGAGTAGGAGCAAGCCAGATGGGGAATTTAGCTTCATATTGTTCAATTAAAATCCCGATAAATCTCTCAAAAGATCCCAAAATTGCCCTGTGAAGCATTACTGGATTTCTTTTTTCGTTATTTAAATCTACATAAGTTGCATCCAATCTTATAGGCATTGAGAAATCAACTTGAATAGTCCCACATTGCCAAATCCTATTAAGGCAATCCCTTAATGAGAATTCTATTTTTGGACCATAAAAAGCTCCTTCGCCAGGTTGAAGTTCCCATTTGAGGTCTTTATTGTTTAAAGCCTCGGTAAGAGCCTTTTCTGATTTGTCCCAAATATCATCGCTGCCAACCCTTTTTTCAGGACGGGTTGATAACTTTATAATGATTTCATCAAAACCAAAAGTTTTATAAACCTCAAAAACTAGATCAATGAAGGTAGAGACCTCATCTTGAATTTGTTCTTCAGTACAGAATATATGGGCATCATCCTGAGTGAAATTTCTAACTCTCATCAAACCGTGTAAAGCCCCAGATGGTTCATTCCTGTGGCATGAGCCAAACTCAGCAAGACGAAGAGGTAAATCTTTATAACTCTTTAAACCTTGGTTAAATACTTGCACATGACAGGGACAGTTCATTGGTTTTATTGCATAAGTTCTATTCTCTGAGGAGGTAGTAAACATATCGTCTCTGAATTTATCCCAATGACCTGATTTCTCCCAAAGGGATTTATCAACGGCTTGAGGCGTTCTTATTTCTTGATAGTCATTTTTCTTAAGTATTTCTCTTATGTAATTCATTAAAACTTGGTAGATTGTCCAGCCATTTGGCTGCCAAAAAATCATTCCAGGTGATTCTTCTGAGATATAAAAAAGTGAATGATTTTTCCCAAGTTTTCTATGGTCTCTTTTTTCCGCTTCTTCGATTCTTGTTAAGTAATCATTAAGTTCTTTTTCTTTAGCCCAAGCAGTACCATAAATTCGCTGTAATGATTCATTTTCACTATTACCTCTCCAATATGAACCAGATAATTTTAATAATTTAAAATGTCTAAGATGTCTTGTATTTGGAACATGTGGACCTCTGCACATATCAATATATTCTTCGTGTTTATATAAATTTATGAGACCTTCATCAGGAATATCTTCGATTATTCTTAATTTAAAAGTCTCATCTCTTTCTTGAAAAGTTTTAGTAGCTTCTTTTTTAGAAACTTGTAAAATTTTTACGTCATAATTTGTTTTTATTAATTTATTAATTCGTTCTTCAATTTTGATTAAATCTTCAGGTGTAAATCTATATTCTGAAAAAATGTCGTAATAAAAGCCTTCTTCTATTACAGGCCCAATCGCCATTTTTATATTTGGATAAAGTTGTTTAACCGCATGACCGATCAAATGTGCAAAGGAATGTCTAATTATCTCAATGCCTTCTTTATCGCCGGATGTAATTATTACAACTTTGGCATCATGATTTATTGGAAGAGTTGCATCAAAAAGAACATCATTTACTTTGCCCGCAATTGTGGCTTTGGCTAGGCCAGTTCCAATGCTCTGAGCTATTTCTTGGATTGTTACAGGCTTTTCAAATACTTTTCTCGATCCATCTGGTAATGTTATTTCTGGCATGATTTATTTCTCCATTTCAAAGAATCCTAATTCAGATTTAACTCTACTAAGGGTTTTATTTGCCACTATTTCAGCTTTTTCCTTCCCTTTGAGAAGTATTTTGTTAAGTTCATAAGGATCGTTAATAAGAACCTGATATCTTTCTTGGATAGGTTTTAGGGATTCTATTAGTTGTTCGGTAATAATTTTTTTGAATGTCCCCCATCCTGTTTGGGCTAAATCATTTTCTAATATAGTAATTTCTTTACCACTTAATATCGAATATATCATTAAAAGATTTCTAGATTCAGGCCTTTCGGGATTATTAAATTCCATACCAACAGAACTATCACTTTTAGCTCTTTTTATTTTTTTTGTAATTATGTCAGGAGGATCCAGTAAATTAATTCTACTACCCTCGTTAATATCACTCTTGCTCATTTTTTTTGATCCATCATTTAAACTCATTATCTTTGAACCATTTTTCATGATTATTGGTTGAGGAACTTTTAATATGTTTTTTTCTTTACTAAATTTGGCATTAATTCTCTGTTGTGCAATATCTCGGGCAAGTTCTAAGTGTTGTTTTTGATCTTCACCTACTGGAACAAAATCAGCATCATATAGCAAAATGTCTGCAGCCATTAAGATTGGATAATCAAATAATCCAATAGAAACATTATTTCCTTGCTGGATTGATTTTTCCTTAAATTGGATCATTCTTTCCATCCAATTTATGGGAGTCATACAATTTAAAATCCAACAAAGTTCTGAATGTGCAGATATCTGGCTTTGAACAAAAATAGAACAAATTTCTGGATCTATACCACAAGCAATATATAAAGCTGCAGTAGAAAGTGTATTTCTAGAAAGTTGTTTGGGATCATATTCTGTAGTGATTGCATGCAAATCGACCACACATAGGAATGTTTCGTGCTTTTCTTGAAGTGTAACCCAATTGTTTATTGCTCCAAGCCAGTTTCCAATATGTAAATCTCCTGTAGGTTGAACTCCAGAAAGAATTCTTTTTTTATTTGTCATCCCCTTCTTCTTTTTGTTCTTTGATTTCTTCTTTGATTTCTTCTTTGATTTCCTCTTTGATTTCTTCTTTATTTGGTTGAATCTCTTCACTAGGCGTTTTTTTTGCTGGCCTTGCAAAAGGATCAGGTACTATGTTTTTACTTTTGTTTTCAGAATCTACTGCTTTACTAGGTAAAGAGGTGTTCTTGTTATTTTTTGCAAATTTTGTTATCGATTCCATTAAATCTTTATCTTCAATCATTTCGCTAAGTGTTCTAACTGAAAATCCTAAAACTGCGACTGTTGATTTAAGTTGAAAAACCTCCTGAATTGATCTAACAGCTTTCATTTCATTATCACTTAATCTTATTCGGAATCCTCCTCCATCTCTATTTCCTCCCGATCTGTTCCTAAAGTTAGATCTATCATTATTACCACGGCTTCTGTAGTTATCTTGACCATAATTATTGTCGTAATTGGAGTTTGACATCTTAGGGATTTTTTTTTATTTAAACAGTCTATTAACTTACCACCCAGTTAGGCAAGAAGTTCTAAATTGAACTATAAAATTCTTATCCATAATTAAAGAGTTATGTAATTTTGCTTTTTTTCATTCACAACTTGCATTACAGTAGAAGATGAAGGATATTAAATTATTGTGTTTGATATTAGTAAAGAAAACTTTTTAAAGAATTTAATAAAGTTCCCCAAAAAAAATATATTTATAATCCTACTTTTTTTAGGTTTTGGAGAATGGTTTTTAAGTGATTTAATAAATTTTGCAGGTGGTTCAATAGGATTTTTTATTTTATGTTTTGGGGGATATTTTTACTTAAAGAGTGAAAAGCCAAAATTTAATGAGCCAAAGGACTTAGATGGTTGGATAAAACTATGTAATGAGGATTTATATTTCTTTGAAGAAATTGAATTGCATAATAATTTGGAAAAACAAAATATTAAAAGGCAAAAAGATCTTGAATCAATACTCAATAGAGAAAAAAAAGAAGAGATTTATTGTATTGGTCAGAAGAATTTTGATTCGAATACGTCATTATTCAAGAATTACTTTAAAGAAGATAAGTTTAAATTGAATTTTATTGAAAAACTGCCTAAATATAATTCCTCTGAAATTGTTCCTGAAGTGGTTTTAAATAGTGATGCTATTTTGTATTTTTTAAAATTACCTTTATCTGCGAATGATTTTTTATGGTTAGAAAAACTTCCTAAAAGTATGCCTATTTGGTTAGTTGCTTCAGATACCAAAGAATTAAATTTTAATAATGAAATAGAGGAACTAAAGGCTCAGATTTCAGGAGAATATGTAAACAGAATAATTAGATTTGACAAAACTAAAAATAACTTGGCAAATATACCTTTTTCTTTGCGCAAGTTTTTTATAAGTTCATATAGTAATGTTGAAAATACTAAAAAAAGACTTTTGAAGAGATTGCATACGAATTGGCAATCGGAGATTGAAGGAATTAGAAGAATACAATTGAGGGATTTACAGAGGAGAAATCAAATTATCGTTGCGAGTTCTGTTTTCTTGTCTCCGATTCCATCAATAGATGTTTTATCAATGACTGTTTTAAATTCCTTAATGATTAAAGAAATTAAGTCTATATGGGGATGTAATTGGTCTCCAGAAATATTAGATAAAGTATCCAAACAAATAATAAAAACTGCAATTGCCCAGGGAGTAATTGAATGGAGTGGTCAGACTTTAATAGGCTTAACAAAATTGCATGGCCCAAATTGGTTCATAACTGGGGCATTCCAAGCAATAAGTGCAGCATATTTAACAAGAGTAGTATCAAGTTCTTTGGCAGATTTTATGGCGATAACGAAAGGAGTCTCAGAACCTGATTTGGAATTTATAAAAGAAAACTCCGAAAAGATCGTTGAAAGAGCCTTTGAAAATGAAAAAATAAATTGGAAATCCTTGATACCAGATTTAAAAAATCCATTAATTCAATTTAGTCATTAATTAAAAAACTTAACTTTTTATTAAAAGTATGAAAAAAAATTTTTTGCTCTTAGTCTTTTCTTTTTTAATATGTTTTAGTGCAAATTCTTGCAAAAGGACTTCATTTGAAAAAGAAACTAACAAAGAAGTAATTTTGGCTAGTTTTACAGTCCTGGCAAATATTATTGAAAATGTTGCTAAAGATGAGTTTGTTGTTAAATCAATTACTAAACCAGGAGTGGAAGTTCATGGTTATAAGCCAACTCCAAGTGATCTTATAAAAGCTTCCAACGCCTTTGTTTTTATTGACAATGGATTTGGATTTGAATTATGGGCTGAAAAATTTATTTCTAACTTAAAAATTGATAGAGTAACTATCTCAAATCGATTAGATCCGATTTTTATAAATGAAGATTTCTATAAAGGTAAACCTAATCCTCATGCGTGGATTTCCCCTAAAAGAGGAATGATTTATGTTGATATTATCGTTGATTCTTTATCAGAATTAAAACCATCTAAAGCAGAATTATTTAAAAACAATGGACAAATTTATAAGAATAAAATCGCTAAGATAGATAAAGATTTTTCACTTTTTATTAATAATCTTGAGAAAAATAATAGGTATCTAGTAACTTGTGAAGGAGCATTCTCTTATCTCACAAATGATTACGGATTGGAAGAAGCTTATTTATGGCCAGTTAATGCTGAAAGTCAAATCACACCAAAAAGAATGGTAAGAACAATTTCTTTGGTAAAAAATAAAAATATCCCATCGGTCTTCTGTGAGAGCACTGTAAGTAATGAATCACAAATGGTTGTTGCCAATGAAACAGGAGCAAATTTTGGGGGGGAACTTTTTGTTGATTCGCTTTCTCAAGATAATGGGAGCGCTAATACTTATATAAAAATGCTTCAACATAATTTGACTCTCATTAAAAAAGGCCTCAATTAAAAATATGGATAAACTTAATTTTAAAAATTATAGAATTGAGGCAGAAAATATTTGTGTTGATTATCACGGTAAAGTTGCTTTATATGATGCAAATTTAAGATTAAAGGCCGGCCAAATTTGTGGATTAGTTGGAATGAATGGTGCTGGGAAAACAACTTTTTTTAATGCCTTAACTGGGTTTGTAAATATATCAAAAGGTAAAATAAGAATAAATGGTGAGTCTTTAAAAATTGCTCAACAAGATCAGACAATTGCATATGTTCCTCAAATTGAAGGTATTGATAGTCAATTTCCAGTAAGTGTATGGGATGTTGTAATGATGGGTCGATATGGGTCAATGAATATTTTAAGATCTCCAAGAGAATCAGATATTCAGGCTGTTAAGGATGCTATTGAGAGGGTTGATCTTATGGAACTTTCATCTATCCCAATTGGCAACTTGTCCGGGGGGCAGAGGAAAAGAACTTTTTTAGCAAGAGCTATTGCACAACGGGCATCAATACTACTACTTGATGAACCCTTTGCGGGAGTTGATATTAGAACTGAGAAACTTATCTCAGAATTATTTATTCAATTTAAAAATGAGGGAAAAACAATTTTGCTATCTACTCACGATATGATTCATGTTCGTGAATTTTGCGATTTAGTTCTTTTAATAAATAAGACCGTTGTTGCTTATGGAGAGACTTCTGAAGTATTTACTCCAGAAAATATTACAAGTACTTTTGGAGGAATGTCACCAGATGTCTTGTTTGGTCCTGAATCTTAAAGTCTAGTTGTATGGATCTATGTTTTTTATCTACAAATATTACTTCTTTTGTAGCAGATCCTTTATCTCATGAATTTATGAGAAAAGCTCTGCTAATGAGCTCATTAGTAGCAGCTGTTTGTGGATTTCTATCTAGTTATTTAACACTTAAAGGTTGGGCTTTAATGGGAGATGCAGTATCTCACTCTGTAATGCCTGGTGTTGTTGTGGCTTATGCTTTGGGACTTCCTTTCTCACTTGGAGCATTCGTTTTTGGAGTGGGATCTGTAGCTTTAATAGGCTTTGTTAAACAAAAATCTAGAGTTAAAGAAGATACTGTAATTGGCTTAGTTTTTACAGGGTTTTTTGCTCTTGGAATAGTTTTAATTTCAAAGATTAAAAGTAATATTGATCTTCACTCAATTCTTTTTGGTAGCCCTCTAGGGATTTCTCTCTCAGATGTAAAACAGACGGTATTAATTTCTCTGTTGGTGGTGATATTATTGTCAGTTTTTCGGAAAGACTTAATACTTTATTGTTTTGATCCTAGACACGCAAAAACAGTAGGAATTAATGTCTTATTTCTTCATTATTTATTACTTACATGCTTGTCTTTAGCAGCTGTAGTTGGATTACAGTCTGTTGGATTAGTTCTGGTTGTTGCAATGCTGATTACTCCTGGTGCAACAGCATATTTATTAACAGATAATTTTGATAATATGACCATCATTTCAGTAATAAGTGCCATCATTTCAAGTATAATTGGGATCTATTTTAGCTTTTGGTTTGATCTTGAAACTGGCGGCTCAATTGTATTAGTTCAAACGTTTATATTTTTATTTACTTTTTTATTTGCTCCAAGATACGGGATATTTAAATTTAAAAAAATTATTTTTTAATTATTAGTCAAAATGGACAATTACTTAAATAACAAAAGTTGGAATTGGTGGCCTTTATTTCCCCTATATCCATATGGAAAAAAGAAAACTATTCTTAGAGAAATAATTCCTAATGAAATATGGTCATTGGAACAGATTCAGGGCTTATATTATGTCGCAGTCCCAATCAGAATGACAATAATTAAGGTTAATAATGGAATAATGCTAATTAACCCTTTACCCCCTACTAAAGAACTTATAAATGAATTAGAAAAATTAATTTCTATTTATGGAAAAGTAAAAACAATTGTGCTCCCTAGTGCTTCTGGATTAGAACATAAAATTGGATTACCAGCATTAGTGAGAGTTTTCAAGGATGCTGAGATTTGGTTATGTCCTGGCCAATGGAGTTTTCCTATTAATCTTCCTTTAGATTTTCTTGGGATCCCATCGAAAAGGACAAAGATACTTTTTAAAGATGGAACTCCTTATGAAGAATGTTTTAAATGGTCTTCACTAGGTCCTTTAAATTTAGGACTTGGTACATACCAGGAGGTCAGTTGTTTTCATCTCTCAACAAGGACTCTTCATGTTACAGACGCTATAGTTGGCATCGAATCAACGCCTCCAGAAATATTTGACTTTGACCCTACCCCTTTATTATTTCATTCGAGAGATCGAGGAGATGAACCTATTCTTGATAATGTTGGATCTCGAAAAAAAGGTTGGGCAAGAATTGTATTGTTTTCATCTTTTTTAAAACCAGGGAAATTAAATATTCCCTCTCTGAAACAAATTATCAAATACTCTTTTAAAGAAGGTCTTCGAAATAAGAAATCGCATTTTGGGATTTATCCTTTTTTATGGGATGAAGATTGGGAATCATCTTTAGTTGAAATAATGGGCGAAAATATTCCTAAAATTCAGATTGCTCCTGTTTTACAAAATTTAATATTTCCTAGATCAAAACAAGTACTTCTTGGATGGCTAGAAAAAATTAAAACTTATGAAAATATGGAATATTTGATATCAGCTCATTATTCTGCTCCTATTGATTTTAAAAAAGAAAATTGTCAGGATTTGATAGATGAAATTAATTCAGATAAATGGAATAAATTACCTGATGATAATAAATTCCTTATTAATTTCTATAAAAAATTATTTGATTTGGGGATAATTCCAAAAAAAGTAAATATTTAGAGATTTATTGTTCTTCTATAGACATATTTTCATCACTTTTTAGCGTTTGTTCAAGCTCTTTCCTTTGCTCCATTTGTCTTAAGAAATATCCTGTCATCATTGCAGAAGAAAGTAAATTAGCAATATTGTCTTTTGAAGAAGTTATTTTTACATCAAATTGATCAGATGGCAACATCCCTAGAAGACCTTGAACATTGTGCCTTATGATTTCTTGAATATCTTCACTAGCGGATTTGGCGATTCTCTGCAAAACTTCTGGAGACTGTTTTTGTAGATATTGAATTAAATCATTCTCATCATTTGGATCATTATTTTCAGTAGCTAGAAATTCGGGATTGAACATTTATGCATCTTCAACTTATAGAAACCCTACAACACCATGAACCCTTTAATCTACATTATTAAGACTAGGGAACCGAATAGGACCAATGTTATTTAATGGCCAATATCTAAAAATAGCCTTTCCTATTACTTTTTCATAAGGAAGAAACCCCCATATATGTGAATCCATACTGTTATTTCTGTTATCTCCCATTACCCATAATGATTTCTCAGGAACAACATATGGACCTGTTGAATAGTTGATATTCTTATCAGAAATATAATTATTTTGGGCAATATCATTTAAATATAAATTACCTTCTTTTACCTCTACTTTATCCCCAGGGACCCCAATAACCCTTTTGATTAATGCAACATCTGATTCATACCCAGCTTCAATTAATTGTTCTGGAACATTAAAAACAATTATTTTATTTTTTAATTTAAATAAGTTTGATTTAGAAGTAATTTTTGGTGTTAATTTTTCAACCAATATTTTGTCTTGGATTTGAAGGGTCGGGAGCATAGATCCTGAGGGAATCCACCTTGGTTCGATTACTTGCCATCGTATAATTAAAGCAATAATTATCCAAATAAAAAGATTTTTAAAATCCTTTAGTACTGAACTTTTTTTTTCTGCTGGATTTTGCATTGTTTAATTATTTATTTGTAATGAGGAATTTCTAAAGTATTTATATAAATTATGACATCATCTATAGATTGCCAAAATTTTTTTAGAAGTTTACAACTTTTAGATCTTTTTATAAAAATCGGGGTTAAAAATTTAATTTTATGTCCAGGTAGTAGATCAGGCCCTTTAGCAATAGCTGCAGGAGAGTTAAATAAACGTAGGATTTTAAATGTATTTAATTCCATAGACGAGAGATCTGCAGGGTTTCATTCACTTGGAATTTCTACTGCATCTGGAGATGTTTCATTAGTCGTTACAACATCTGGGACTGCAGTTGGAAATTTATTACCTGCAGCCATTGAGGCAGATAAATCATGTAAATCAATTGTATTTATAACTGCTGATAGACCTTTAAGATTAAAAAATTGTGGCTCTAATCAAACAGTAAACCAAGAGGAATTTTTGAATTCAGTTTGTAGAAGTAATTTAAGTACTAACTTAAATGGAATTCATGAAAATAATGATGATGATATTTTGAAAATAGTAGAAACTGTAAAAAAACAAATACTCCTATCGCCTGGACCTATTCATTTAAATATTGCATTTGAAAAACCTTTAGATATATCTTTAAATAATAAAAAAAAGAGTTTTGAGGTTTTTGAAAGATTTTATTTAAATAAAACCTTTCAATTCTTAAAAAATGATAATAAAAATAAAAATGTTCAATTTTCTGAAAAATTTTTTCAAAGGATAAATTTATCTAATCCTGGAATTATTATTGTTGGCCCCTATCAGGGTTCTACTAAAGATTTGGATTCTTTTAATAGTGCTTTAAAAAAATTGCAAGAAATTACAGGATGGCCAGTTTTTGTAGATCCTGTCTCAGGCGTATCAGCAGAACTAAGAGGTTTAGTTGAGAATTGGGAATTAATTCTTAAAAAAAATAAAAATATTATTCAATGTGATCAGATCTTGAGGCTTGGTCCGCTTTCATCTTCAAATGATTTAGAAGATTTTTTATTAAATTTTGAAGGATTGCAAATTCTTATAAAAGAAAATAATATAAAAAAACTAGATCCTATAAAAAAATCTTTAGAATATGAATTTGGAATAAGCAATTTTGTTAACCAACTTTTAGGAGCATTTTTAAATAACAAATACAAGAGGAAACCTTTAATCAATTTGGGAAAAGTTTTGATCAAAGAAGGAGTAAAAATAAAGGAAATTTTACACGAACAACTATCTTCAAATACTGAAATTACAGAATATAAACTTGCAAATTTTGTTCCAAGAATTTGGCCACAAAATTACCCTATTATGCTCTCAGCTAGTAGTCCTATTAGAGATTGGCTTACCTTCTCTGAAAATGCGACTTTAACAAGGGAATGTTTTAGCTTTAGAGGGGCTTCAGGGATAGATGGAACTTTATCACTCGCTTTAGGTATTGCAAGAATAACTAAACCTGTACTTCTGGTAACTGGAGATTTAGCATTAATTCATGATATTAATGGTTTCCTAATCGAAAATGCAATTGAATTAAATTTAACTATCTTATTAATTAATAATAATGGTGGAAATATATTTAATAATTTATATAAAAACAATTTAGAAGAAGAGGAATTAAAGAAACTTTTCATAATGCCTAAATCTATAAATTGGGAAAACCTAGCAAAAGGTTATCAAGTCCCAATTAAAAATGTTTCAGATTTTAATAAATTAAGAGAAGCTTTTGAATGGAGCCTTTCTGTGCAAAAATCAGTAATAATCAAAGTCGATATTAATGTTGAAAATGAAATGAATGGAAGAAATTTAATCTTAAAAAAGATCCTCACAAATTAATGAATTTGCTTTTTCAAACTATTTAAATCTATGAAAGTTTTGCCTGGAGAAACTAACTCAAATTGGACTGAATGGAAATCTTATGAAGACATCTTATTTCATAAGAGTGGAGATGGCATAGCAAGAATCGCAATTAATCGACCTGAAAAAAGAAATGCCTTTCGTCCAAAAACAGTTTGTGAACTGTTAGATGCTTTCAATCTTGTTAGAAATGAAGAGAGGATAGGAGTTGTACTTTTAACAGGTGCTGGGCCAGATAAAAAGGGTGTTTTTTCTTTTTGTTCAGGTGGGGATCAAAGCGTTAGAGGTCAAAATGGATACGAAGATGAAGAGGGTAATCAAAGACTAAATGTATTGGAATTGCAAAGGTTAATAAGAACTTTACCTAAAGTGGTTATAGCTTTAGTCCCTGGTTACGCAATAGGGGGAGGGCAAGTTTTACATCTTGTTTGTGATCTAAGTATTGCGTCTGAAAATGCAATATTTGGACAAACAGGTCCTAGAGTTGGTAGTTTTGATGCAGGATTTGGATCAAGCTATTTAGCAAGATTGGTGGGACAAAGAAAGGCAAAAGAAATTTGGTTTTTATGTAGAAAATATAATTCTAAAGAAGCCTTAGAAATGGGTTTAGTAAATGCGATTACAAAGATTGAAGAATTAGAAGCTGAGGGTGTAATCTGGGCAAGAGAGATTCTACGAAATAGTCCAACTGCTATTCGAATACTTAAGGCATCATTCAATGCTGAGTGTGATGGGATAGCAGGTATTCAAGAATTATCTGGGTATACAACTCAGTTATTTTATTCGACGGATGAAGCAAAAGAGGGTAGAGATGCCTTCCTTGAGAAACGGCCACCTGATTTTTCTGATTACGGATGGACTCCTTAATAGCTTCTTACTCTTTAAAAAGCACTTTTTATATCAAATAATCAATGAGAATTCTTCTTGCTGCCGCTGAATGCGCTCCAATGATCAAAGTTGGAGGGATGGGAGATGTAGTTGGTTCATTACCACCTTCATTGATAAAACTTGGTCACGATGTAAGAGTTATAATTCCAGGCTACGGTAAATTATGGAATCTACTAGAAGTCTCAAGCGAACCAGTCTTTAGATCTAATACTATGGAAAATGATTTCTCTGTATATGAAGCAAAACATCCAACACATAATTACGTAATTTACTTAGTGGGACATCCAACTTTTGATTCGGGACAAATATATGGAGGAGAAGATGAGGATTGGCGATTTACATTTTTTGCTAGTGCTACTGCCGAATTTTCATGGAATTGTTGGAAGCCCCAAGTTCTACATTGCCATGACTGGCACACAGGGATGATTCCCGTTTGGATGCATCAAGATCCTGAAATAAGTACTGTTTTTACTATACATAATTTAAAATATCAAGGTCCATGGAGATGGAAGCTTGAAAAAATGACTTGGTGTCCATGGTACATGCATGGAGACCATACAATGGCTGCTGCAATGTTGTATGCAGATAGGGTTAATGCTGTTTCTCCTACGTATGCCGATGAGATAAAAACTCATGAGTATGGAGAAAGTCTTGAGGGTTTATTGAATTATATTTCTGGGAAATTAAGAGGTATCCTCAACGGTATTGATCTAGATGAATGGGATCCTGATAAAGATAAAGTATTACCTGCTCAATTTAATATAAAAAATTTAGAAAGTAGATCAGAAAATAAGATTATCCTTCAGAAAGAAATGGGACTTGAGGTTAATAGTAAAAAATATCTTTTAGGTATGGTAAGTAGACTAGTGGACCAAAAAGGGGTTGATTTAGTTTTACAAGTTTCAAGAAGATTACTCGCATATACAGATTCTCAGATAGCTATTTTAGGTACAGGAGACAGATCTTTAGAGTCTGGATTATGGCAATTAGCATTAGATAATCCTGGAAGATTTTCAGTGTTTCTTACTTATGATGATTCTTTATCAAGACTTATATATGGAGGATCTGATGCATTCTTAATGCCAAGTAGATTTGAACCCTGCGGTATCAGTCAATTACTTGCTATGAGATATGGATCAATTCCAATAGTAAGAAGAGTTGGAGGCTTGGTTGATACTGTTTTGCCTCATGATCCAGAGAATAATAGTGGAACAGGTTTTTGCTTTGATCGATTTGAACCTATTGACTTTTATACTGCTCTAGTAAGATCGTGGGAAGCCTTTAGGCATAAAGATAGTTGGAAATCATTACAGCTCAGAGCTATGAGTCAAGAATTTAGTTGGCAGAGATCGGCATTAGAATATGAATCGATGTATAAAGATGTCTGTGGTATTAAGGCGCCATCTCCTGATATTTCTGAAATTGAAAAGTTTTCTTATGGGCAATCTGCAGATCCTTCTCTTAAAAAATTGTGATCTAAATTTTAATGGATTTTTCTGTACCTGATGTTAATGAGATTTTAGGTAATATAAAAAATTGGGATAGTCTTACAAATCAATTTCAAACTTTTAAAAATATAAGTTTAGACAGTCGAACTATATTAAATCACGAACTTTTTATCGCTATAAAAGGTACAAATTTTGATGGACATAATTTTCTAAATGAGGTTATAAAAAAAGGAGGAAAAGCTGTTGTAATTAAGGATGGCATGCAGAATTTACTACCAGATAAATTCCCTTTTTGGACCGTCCAAGACACTTTAGAAGCTTTTCAGAAATTAGCATTATTTAAAAGAAGAAAATTAAATATACCTGTTATAGGAATTACAGGATCAGTTGGTAAAACAACTACAAAAGAAATGATGGGTGAGGTTTTAAAGCAATTAGGGCATATTAAATTAAGTCAGTTGAATTTTAATAATGAAATTGGGGTAGGCATGACGATACTTGATTCTGATTTGAAAGATAAAACTTTGATACTTGAGATGGGCATGAGAGGCCTTGGACAGATTGAAAATTTGTCCAAATTTTCTGAACCTGATATCGCAGTTATTACAAATATTGGGAGCTCTCATATTGGAATACTAGGCTCAAAAGAAAATATCACTTATGC